>JAADYZ010000194.1 GCA_010092775.1 Chloroflexota bacterium | reverse complement strand
GCATCGAAGCTTGGGCGGATCACTTGCGCGACCTGTTGTTGGCCTAGCTGCGCTTAGGTTTGATCGAGCCGATCAGGCCTTCTCCACCATCCAGGTTGATCGTCGCGCCCGTCATGAAATCGGACCGCGCCACATGCACCACAGTCTCACCGACCGTCTCAACACCGCCAGCCACGCCCATCGGCAGGCGATTGAGTGTGGCCTGCCAGGCCGGGTCCGCGTCCCCCTTGCCCTGCACTGGGATGATCGGACCAAGCAGTAGCGCATTGACTCGAACATCTGGCGCTAATTCGTGCGCACTCGCTTTGGTCAATTGCAGAAGCCCTGCTTTGCTCACACCATGCTGTGCAAAGCCCACCCAAGGATAGACCCCGCTCAAATCTGCAATATTGATCACACAGCCCGGCGCACCATCTGGCCGCTCGGAACGGCGCATCAAGCGAGCGGCATATTGTGTCGCCAAAAATGGCGCCCGCAGGTTGACCTGCATCGAGCGCTCCCAATCTTCCACGCTGATCGTGTCAAAGGGCTGGCGATCAAAGCGAGCAGCCGAGTTGACGAGAATATCCAGGCGGCCAAAGCGCTGCTCGACGGCCTCGAACATCCCTGAGATCGCCTCAGGGTCGCGCAGGTCGGCGGAAACTAACATCACCTCGACCCCGAGGGCTTCAATTGTTGTTTGGCAGGCCTTCGCTGCCTCTTCGGAGCGGCCATAGTGCACAACGATGTGGCTGCCTGCCTGGGCCAAAGCGAGCGAGATGCCCTTCCCGACACGATGGGCACTGCCGGTCACAATCGCTACCCGATTTTGCAAGTCCATCTGGTCTGTCCTTTCACGCAAAACGGGCGACACTCTGCACGAGTCTCGCCCGTTGTTAGGTCAATGTCAACGGCGCTGTGATTACTTTGCGCTGTGCTTGATCAATTCGTAAAACTCGGCGCGTAGATTGCTGTCCTCGCGGAAAGCACCACGCACGGCCTTGGTGATCATGTGCACGCCATGTTTTTTCACGCCACGCAACGATCCACAGGTATGCTCGCCGCTCATCACGATCATCACGCCGAGCGGGTCAAGCGCTTCCTGCAGCGTCTCAGCGATCTCGTTGGTCAGTCGCTCTTGTACCTGCAAGCGCTTCGAGAACATATCCACGATACGGGGGATTTTGCTCAGCCCAACCACACGATCGCGCGGAATGTAGGCGACATGGGCCTTCCCTGTGAATGGCAGCATGTGGTGCTCGCACATCGATTGGTAGGGGATGTCGGCCACAATCACCATCTCGCCTTCATCATATTCCACCTCGAAGAGTGCGCCGTTCAGTACGGTCTGCACATCCTGAGCATAGCCTTCTAAGAGTTCGGCGTAGGCTTTGGCCACCCGCCGCGGGGTGCGCAGCAACCCGTCACGCTCGGGGTCTTCGCCGATCTGCTCTAGAATATGGTAAACGTGATCTTCGATTTCGGTCAGGCGTTCGGCTGACATGAAGTCAGCTTTCGGAATGGCCAGGTCGTGTACATGGGCATGCTCTGCCACACTGTGGCCATTCGTTCCATTTGTTTTGTGTCCGTTTTGCGAGGGCTTAATCTCGGACCTGTCGAGTTCCATCAAATGTTCCTTATCTGTTTTCGCCGCTTAGATGGTCTAGATGCCTCACCTGCGACAGTTGTCGAAATGTGCATACAAGCACGTAAAGTGTAGCGGGGCGCATTTAGCGATTTCAAATCCTTGACAAAACCTGTGCAGATTGTAATACCATTCTATCAAAGGCCATCTTCTCGCGTCAATCCCCTTGGTCGCGGTTGGCAAGCCCAACACGCGAGTCTAAACTTAGCGCACAACCATCTGATTGAAAGTAGATTCCTATATGAAACTTGTTATGTTCACCATCAACCCGCTCTTTCCAGACCAGGTTATGGGCGGTGCGCAGAAGCATCTCAAGCACATCGCGATCCACCTGGGTGAGTTGGGCCACGATGTTATCGTCCTTTGCACCCAACGCGCTGACTCAATTGACCCTTTTCAGTGGCACGAACGCGTCGAGGTCAAACCCACCTTTCGCTTCAAACAGCCCTTCCCTGGCCCTTACGATACACCCGCTTATAACCTGGCTGCTGCCGTGCAGGACATGGCCGAGCATCTGGCCCAGGCTGATCGCTTCTACATGCACGATGGGGAATACCTCTTTCCCTTCGTCTATCGCCACATCCCAACGGTCGTCTCTCTGCGCGACAACGTTTACCCCGAGACGATGCTGGGCAGCTTTCTCTCGCACGGAGATGCGCTGATCGCCATCTCGGAGTATTCGCGCCAATTCTATCTGCATACCGCTGGGCGCTTCTTCCCTGAACTCAAGGAGCGTGCCATTGTGATCCATAACGGCATCGATTGGGAGCGCTTCAAACCCACTGTGCCGAACGAGATTCTGAACTACGTCGATGTCGATCCGCAGCGCCACCGCATCTTGTTGCATCCCCACCGCCCCGAACCTTCCAAAGGCTTGCAGCAAACGCTTGATGTGGTCGATCTCCTGGTGCACCAGCACGGGATCAGTAACTTGAAGGCGCTGATTCCCCAGTGGCTCGATGTGGGTATTTCGGCAGACCTGCGCGCTTACTATGATGACATCCGCCACCAGCTCGCTGAGCGCAACCTCACGGACCACGTCGTCCTTCACGGCTGGATTCCACAAAACCTGATGCCACAGCTCTACTCATTGGGCGATGTGATGGTTTCCCTCGGCCACTTTGTCGAATCCTTCGGCAACACCGTCTACGAGTCGCTGGGTTGCGGTACCCCGGCTATTGCAGCACGCATCTCCACCCACCGCGAATTGCTGCCTGATGATCTGCTTGACAAGGTCCACTTCGATGACGCCGACCGGGCCGCTGCCATCGCCGCCGAGATCATCCGCACCAAGCGCCGCACCTCACCTGAGACGATGAGCTATCTGCACCAATACTACGGCATTGAGCGCCAGCTGAAGGCTTACGCCGATGCCATCCTCCATACGCCCCCCAAAGGCCCAATGACCTATCAGTTTGCACCGCTAGATGACAGGACCCGCTATCGGCTGTCGCCCTGGTGTTATGAGTGGGAGGGCGGCTTCTATCATGACTTCCGCGCCAACCACACAGCGATCCCCGCGTTAAGCAGCCTGATCCGAGCGCATCCTGACGGCTTCACGATTGCCAACGCAGATGACGCCAAGGTTCCACACGAGCACTTCGATCGTTGGTACCGCCAGGGCTACATCGCACCGGCGATGGATCTCTAGTGATTGAGCGCCACAGCAGGGAGCGCACACTTCAGTCGATGTGCCCCAAGAAGCTCGCTATAATGGATGTCATCTTCTACCACCGACTCCAATCCAATTGAGGACCCCATGCCTGATACCCGTTTTGACACGTACTATATGTATGATGATCTCACCAAGCTGTTGCAAGGCTACGCCACGGAGTACCCCAAGCTGGCCCAGCTTGGCAGCCTGGGCAAGAGCTATGAAGGGCGCGACATCTGGTTGATGACGCTGACCAACAGCGAGACCGGCCCAGCAGAAGAAAAACCCGCCCTCTGGGTCGATGCGAACATCCATGCTTCGGAGGTCTCACCGACTATCGCTGCGCTTCATCTGATCCACAAGTTGACCACCGAATACGGCAGCAGTGATGAGGTCACCCGCGTGCTGGATACACGGGTGTTCTACATCGTGCCGCGTTTGAACCCGGACGGCGCTGAGAAATATCTACGTGAGGGTGAACCGATGCTGCGTTCCAGCGTGCGCCCCTATCCCTATGATGAAGAGCCTTTTGAGGGACTGCGCATCAAGGATGTTGATGGCGACGGACGCGTGCTTTCCATGCGCATACAGGACCCTAACGGCGAGTGGAAAGCCTACGACGACGACCCTCGCTTGATGGTCCGGCGCGATCCAACTGAGGAAGGCGGCACCTATTACCGCATCCTGTTTGAAGGCGAGATCGACAACTACGATGGTGTGACCATCACCCCACAGCGCCTCAAGGAAGGGCTGGACCTGAACCGCAATTTCCCCTCCAATTGGCGCCACGAAGCCGAGCAGCGCGGGGCCGGTCCTTTCCCCCTTTCCGAGCCAGAGACCTATAACGCGGTGCAGTTCATCGCTCAGCACCCCAACATTACTGGCGGGATCACCTTTCACACCTGGAGCGGTGTCATCCTACGGCCTTATGGCACCAAACCCGATGACGAATTTCCGGCAGAAGACCTCGACGTCTACAAGAAGATTGGTGCGAAGGCCACCGAAGTAACAGGCTATCCTGTCTTGAGCGTCTTCCACGACTTCAAATACCATCCGAAGGAGGTCATCACGGGCGTATTCGACGACTGGCTTTACGATCAATTTGGCCGCTTCGGTTGGACTGTCGAAATCTGGAGTCCGCAAAAACAGGCGGGTATCGAGAAGTTTGAGAAACCCATCGATTGGTACCGGGACCATCCAGTTGAAGACGATCTCAAGATGCTCCAGTGGAGTGATGAGGTGCTGGAAGGCAAGGGCTACATTGATTGGTACGCCTTTGAGCATCCGCAGTTGGGCCAGGTCGAACTTGGTGGTTGGGACTATCTCTACTGCTGGCGCAATCCGCCGCCGCAGCTTCTCGAAGAAGAGATCAGCCGCTTTGCCGATTGGGTCATCTGGCATCTGCTCATCTCGCCTAGGCTGGAACGCTTCGATCTGTCCGTGAACAAATTGGCAGAGGACCAATATCACGTTCAGTTCTCTGTTCACAACACGGGCTGGCTGCCAACCTACGTCACCAAAAAAGCGATGCAGCTCAAGACACTGCGCGGAGTCGTCTTCGAGATTGATCTGCCCGATGGTGCTTCACTTATCTCCGGCAAGCAGCGCGAGGTCAGCGGGCAGTTAGAGGGCCGCGCCTATACGGCATCAAGCGCCACACCCTGGACGGTCAGCCTCTCTACCGATGACCGGTCCAAAGTCGAGTGGGTGGTCAGTGCGCCTGCCGGGACAAGCATCCAACTCACTGCCCATCACGAGCGTGCCGGTATCGTCCGCGAACAGGTCACGCTAGAATAAAGTAGCTGGGGCTGCCGCCTCATGCGGTGGCCCCTCATCGTCTCACCTCGAAGCAAAGGACAGAAGTCGATTGCCTGTATCAGTATTTGCCTGGAATGTCAACGGAATCCGAGCTGCGCAGAAGAAGGGTTTCCTGGATTGGCTCGCTACCGCCCAGCCGGATATTCTGGGTGTGCAAGAGACCAAGGCGCAGCCCGACCAGTTGGATGAGGCCTTGCGGCAGCCAGAAGGCTATCACAGCTATTGGGCCAGTGCCGAGCGGAAGGGCTACAGTGGTGTAGGTCTATACTCGCGCATCGAACCCCAGTCGATTGAACTGGGTCTCGGCATCGAGGAATATGATGTCGAAGGACGCACCATCATCGCGCATTTTGAGGACTTCGTCTTTATCACAGCCTATTTTCCTAATGGCAAAGCCGATCACAGCCGCGTGCCCTATAAGATGGCCTACAAGGCCGCCTTCGAAGAGCGCATCAACGCGCTGCGTGAGGCTGGACATTCAGTAATTTTTTGCGGTGATGTCAACACCGCCCACAACGAGATTGATCTAGCCCGCCCCAAGCAAAACACCAAAACGACTGGTTTCCTGCGCGAAGAACGCGATTGGCTCGATCGCATCGTGGATCAAGGCTGGACCGATACCTTCCGCAATCTCTACCCCGATCGTGAGGACGCCTACTCCTGGTGGTCCTTGCGCAGCGGCGCACGCCAGAAGAATGTCGGCTGGCGTATTGACTATGTTTTCGTCTCACCTGACCTGGTAGCAAAAGTGGTCGACGCGACCATACACACGGATGTGATGGGATCGGACCACTGCCCTGTCAGCGTCACCCTGGAGTTCTAGTGGATACACGGGCCTTTCTCAAACAAGTTGATGCCGCTCGCGCTGAGTGGGACCAGGTCATTGCGCAAATCTCACCAGAGGAACTGCTCAAACCGGGTGTGGCAGGCGCTTGGACAGGCAAAGACCTGATTGCCCACATCACCTGGTTTGAACTCGAAATGATTGAGCTGTTGACCTCTCGTTCTCTGCAAGGGAGTTCCGAATGGTGGCTTCTACCCGCCGATGAACGCAACGCGCTCATCTACCAGGCCAATCGTGATCGCTCTCTTGATGACCTCCTGGCAGCGTCCGCTGAGGCGTGGACGCGTCTCCGTGCTTTGCTCGAGACCCTTGACGAACAAGCCCTCACTGATCCGAGTCAATTCGAAGCCATGCCCCCTGATTGGGTGCCCTGGCAGATCATTGCCCAGAACAGCAGCGAACACTACGAGGCCCACCTGCCAGACTTGCGCACCCGGCTGGCCCCAAAGGACTGAACCGCGCCATACGACGCCGCGCTATCCTGGCCATTCGGCTGGTTTCGAAGGCCTGCATCTCACAAATTGTAAGAGCACTTACAGTAGTCTCGTCTCACGAACGATGACACACGCCAATAG
>JAADYZ010000193.1 GCA_010092775.1 Chloroflexota bacterium | reverse complement strand
GAACTGGTAAAAGCGATAGGGAGAAGTTTTCTCTGGGTCAAGCCAAACGGCGCCGCTTTCGGTTTTACCGAACTTGGTGCCGTCGGATTTGAGCAGCAGCGGGTTGACAAGGCCGTAAACTTTCTTGCCCAAGATGCGCCGCACCAGGTCGATCCCGGCGGTGATGTTGCCCCACTGATCGCTGCCGCCGGTCTGTAGGACGCAATTGTGCTGCTCGGCCAGTTTCAGGTAGTCGATCGCTTGCAGGAGCATATAGCTGAACTCCGTGTAGGAGATACCCGACTCACGGTCAATGCGCCCCTTGACCGAGTCTTTCGCCAGCATCACGTTGACAGTGAGGTGTTTGCCATAGTCACGCAGATAATCCAGCAAACCAATGGGGGCCAGCCAATCTGCGTTGTTGACCAATTGAGCTGGATTATCCTTCGTGTCAAAATCGAGATAGCGTGCTAGTTGCTCTGAGATGCGCTCGACGTTGTGCGCGATCGCGTCTGCATCCAGCAGGTTGCGCTCCTCAGATTTGCCGCTGGGGTCACCGATCATGCCCGTGCCACCACCTGCCAACGCAATCGGAGTGTGGCCGAAGCGTTGCAAACGGACCAGCGTCATCATCGGCAGCAGATTGCCGATGTGCAGGCTGTCGCTGGAGGGGTCGAAGCCGTTGTAGGCCGCGATCTTTTCCTTGGCCATCAGGGCTTCCAAACCCTCCGTTTGATCAAAGATCAGCCCACGCCATTCCAATTCTTTAATCCAAGTTGCCGCTTGTGGCATTTGACACCTCTTTTTCAGGATCAATTGCTTTATTTTTAGCTTATGCATATGTTAGAATGCAAGCATATGCCACGGTTAAACATGCGAGTATCAACTAATGATTGACATTTACTTGAATGATCCGCTAACCGACCACGATCTCCGCAATGCCCTCGCTGATGTCCTCAACATTGAGACGCGCCACATCCTCATTACCTACTCTTCAGATTGGCAGCACCGCCCGCCCAAAGGCGCCTACATTGTGTGTGAACGCGCTGAACTCCATGCCGGTGACTATCCCACCCAATTGGTCATTACGCCTCTTCAGTCGTTCATGAAGCAGTTTCAGGGCAAAGATGTACTGCGGTTGATCGGTGAATTCTGCGTACGGACAGAGCGCCAGGCGATCACGAGTTGGGGAGTTCCACAGGAATTGCTTCGCAATCCCTTTGTGTGGACGCTCGTGATGGAACCTGGAGTCTATCGCATGATCCGCGTTGATCCTGAAATTCTGGATCACGTTGAAGAGTCAAAGCAAGGCTTCGTTATCCGGCAGTATCTCAACTAGATTATTGCTAACCCTGTCTTGCCAGTGCATCAACTCGATCTTCATCCGATCGAGTTGATTTGCTTTAGAGCCCCGTTTCTTCTTTCAAGCCCCTTCTTCAGTCGTTCTCCACAGCCTTTTACAAATAGATTACCTTTTCGCAGTAGGAATATCGCATTTCTGGTCTAAAGTCGTGATAAGGGGACTCAAACAATTCTGGAGAAATGACATATGGGGATCGAAGTCAGTTTTGATGCACAGTTTCAAACGATGCTCACCAGCTACCGAGCGCCCGTGAACTACATGCGCGATGTCAGTTTTGCTCTCAACTACACGATGTCGCTCATCGAAGGGCCTGGACCAGCTCCAAGCTATTGGATCGTGGATGCGACTGAGCTGGACGACGCGACTTTTGGTGAGATGATGGTGATGTTGAGCGAGGTTGCTCGCTCTGGTGCGATGCAGGCCCTCTCAGAGTATGGGATTGAGATGGTATTCGTTGGCTGGGCGCAGTATGTGCGCAGCGGTGGTGAGATGTTTATGCACGAAATGGTCGGCGCACAGAAGGTACACATCTTCCCGAACTTGGCCGACGCAATGAAGTACGTCGCTCGCCGCATCATTCTCAATTAGGTCGCGGCGGCGTCGTGGTCCAATGCGCTTCGGGCTGCGTCAAACATCACGCCAAGGGGTGGACCCTTCCCCGTCCATAGGGTGACGCTCATCGCCGCCTGACGGACCAGCATACCCAGGCCACCAAAGGCCAATAGACCAGCCTGCTTGGCTTGTTTCATCAAGCGGGTTTCTGCTGGATTGTAGATCAGGTCATAGACGGTCGCGCCGGTCGGGAAGGAAATGCCTGTGGGCCAAGGCGACTCATCGACGTTGGGCGCCCCGCCAACTGGGGTAGCATTGACAATCAGGTCGGCTTTGATGCCAGTCAGTTCGTCATAGCTGATTGCGTCTGGCATTCCTGCCCCGTCTCGACTGACCCAGGTAATCGATGCTGCGCCACGCTGAGCCAGTGCGTAGGCGACTGCCCGTGAAGCCCCTCCGGTGCCTAAGATCAAACAATCTGCCCCTCGCACGACGATACTTCTCGAGACGATATCATCACCAAAGCCACGCCAATCGGTGTTGCTCGCTCGCAGCGATCCATCACGCAAGCGCGTTAGCGTATCTACCGCACCGACAGCGGCAACATCTTGCTCAATCTGGCTGATCTGGGGCAAGTCAAGGGCTCGCCGCTTATACGGCGACGTGATGCTGAGGCCGACGTAGCCCTCATCCAGGGCGGCCTGCACGCCCGCCTCGAATTGGTCGGGCGGCGTAGGCAGCAGATCATACTCATAGTGCATGTTCAGCACCTGGAAAACCAGGTTGTGCATCGCTTCTGAGACAGCATCATCCAGCGGCCAGCCGATAAGTCCGATTCGTTCCGTCATTGTCTTGCGCTTAAGTGTTCGTTTCCTGGTTGACCCGCTCCGTCAGACGATCACGGGCTTCCCAGAGTTTGGGGAACATGCGGGCCAACAAGGTCATCTGGAGGTAGCCATGATCGGTCCCGCCCGTGCCGATCACACCGGTGCCGATGGTGCGTTCCACCAACTGAATGTGTCGATAGCGCCAGTCTACAACTGATTGATCTAACTCGGAGAGGCTGTCGGCCAGCACATACAGATCCGACCAACGGTTGGGGGCGGCATAAAGCGCAGCAATATCGGGGGCCCCTTGGCGTTCCACCAGTTCGTCGAACGCTTCAGCCAAGGATGGCTCTTCCAATCGGCGTGCGACTTTGCTCCAATGGGCTTCTTTGGCCATGACCCGCTTGACCCACTCAACGTGACGCTCCGGCCGATAGCCACCCAGGAATTCAATCTCCCTGAATTGGTAGGATTGCAGCCCGGAACCCGGTGAGAGCAGTATCCGGAATTGGTGAAAAGCCATCGGAGGGAGTGTCTTCAAGTGATCGACAGCCGCGCTGGTCTGTTTGATCATCGCTGTGACCTGTTGGATCAGGCGAACGGCCAAACTGATTTGCCCCGTTTGCATCGCGGCTCGTGCCCGCTCCATATGTTCCAAGGCGAGTTTGAACCAAAGCTCATGCACCTGGTGAATGATGATAAAGTGCATCTCATCGGCATCGTCAGAGACGGGCGTTTGGGCTGCAAGTAGGCTGTTTAAGTTGAGATAGTCAACATAGTTAAGAAGACTATCAGTCTGGGAATGCCGCTGTTCGGACATGCTTCACCACCATCAGGAAATGACTGATCAAAGGTTTGGGTGATTACCCCTCTATTGTAGACGATTGCAGGCGCAGATAAAACTCAATCGAGCGGTGCTTGGTGAATTCGCTTAGATCCGAGCGTGCTCAACGGCTTGAGCGAAGCGGGCCAGTGTGGTCAGGTAGGTGCGCCATTGTTCAGCGGTGATCTCGGCCAGGTCGGCAATGCCCGGATGCAGCGTGATCAGATAGCCCTTGGCAAACAATTTGAAAGAGGGATCAATCTGGTGGAGGCGGATTAAGGCACGTTGCACACTTTGGTCCGCCAACACGCGCGGGGCAAAATCGGGCGGGGTGGCACCGATGGTCAGGACAGCATCCAGATCGAACAGGCCGGTGGCGGTCCACTCAACATTGTCGCGCCAGACCTTAAGCTCGTCCAGTGCCTGCTGCCCGCTTATAGCGATGCGTGCAGGCAACCGGTGGGTATTGGCCCTCAGTACGAAGGTCTCGGTCCCGCCATCGTACAGGTCCACATTTACCACTTTCCCATCAACCTTAACGGCCAGCCGAGTGCGGCGGGGTTGCAGACCTGCTCTTTGGAGGCCCTCCCGCACGATGTGTTCGCGGCTCGGGCTGCCCGATAGGCGCGTGTACGCCACCGCCAGCAGGATAATTCCTAGCAGCAGCAGGGTGAATAGATAAAAGGGATCAATCTGGCTCAGGTCTATTGGATCCATGATCGAACACGAACACCTCTTGCGGTGGGACCTAGCCAATAATTATGGCGCTGTTGACCTCAGGTGCCACTAGGCACAATGGCGCTGCGCCAGTCAGTGTGTGCCATTGCGCGAGCGCGGACTCCAGCGTTCTTCGTTATTGCGGAAAATATCTGAGACACGAATGCGCAGCCCCGGCAAGAGCGGCTCGGCACCGAGTGCCTCATCAGCGCCATAGACCCGAATCGTTGTGGGGTCATGACGATAGTAGACATGTACCTTGCGCAGATCAGGATAGATCGCCCAGATTTGTTCGGTCCCGGCCATGCGGTAGGCGGCGACCCGCTCTTCTAGATAGGCCGCACCGACAACCGACGAAACGATCTCGACGGCCAAGTCAGGAGGCCCCAAGAAGGGCCGTTCCCAATCGAAGTCATCAGGGATGTTTTCGTCCTGCACGTAAGACAGATCGGGTATGCGGGCATCGATCACCATATCGCCGTCCATGGCGAGGATGTAAGTCTGTCCATCCACCACAACGCGCCCCATCTGGCGTACACCCGTGAACTGCTTGATGATGTCGTACAGGTTCATCACAATAACAACATGAATATCACCGACCTGCACCATCTCCTGCTCGACCAAATCCCCGTTAGTGACCTCATACCAGCGATCCTCATCAAGCGTCGCGAGGTCGTTCAGTGTAATTCCGACCCGTGTGTAGTCATGATTGTTGTTCATCTCTGCCTGTAAGTCCCCGTCGCAGCAAAGCGACTCTCTCCACTCGCATTCTTTAGTCACCCATAATGTACAGCATGTGGCCCAAGCAGGAAAGTCACCAGGTTATGGGGTCGTTCGAGTTTGGGTGGATGGATGTGGGGATCGTGCTTTGGGGAGAGCGAAGATAAAGGTACTGCCTTGACCGAGGCTGCTTTTGACGGAGACACTGCCCCCGAGGCGCTCACTGATACGCCGCACAATGGACAATCCCAGGCCATGCCCTCTGCTCTGCCCTTGTTCTAACTGGGTGAACGGTGTGAAGAGGCGCTCCTGATCCGCTGTGCTGATTCCCGCCCCATTGTCTCTAACCCAGAAAGCAATGCTCTTGCCATTTGAATCAGCACCCAGCGTGATTTCTGGTGGGCGACCTCCGTACTTGATGGCATTGCTGACATAGTTGACCCACACCTCTTCGACCCAGGGTGCATAGCCTAGGGCCGCTGGCCAATGGTCTGGTACATCAAGCTGGACGTGATGTTCTTTGATCATTAAGTCGAGCCGGAACAGTGCACGTTCCACAATGCGCCCCATGTCCAGTGGATTTGTGTCAACCTCAGTCTGGCGCATGCTTGCGAGGAGCAGCAGTTCATCAATGATTGACCCCATTGTTTCGGCATTCTTGAAGATGCGTTCCAGAGTTTCGGAGCGCGTATCGTTCGGTAGAGTTTCAAAATAATGGGAAAGGAACTCCGCATAGCCCATGATGTTGTGTACTGGATTCTTGAGATCATGGGCGACAGAATGGGCAAAGGCATCCAGTTCTTCGTTGCGTAGTTCAAGTTCGCGCGTGTACCGGAGCAAAGCATCCGCTGCCCCTTTCCGTTCGGTGATGTCCTCCTTGACGGCCAGATAGTGCGTGATCTGGCCCGATGCATCGCGCACTGGAGAAATCAAGGCGCTTTCCCAATAGAGGCTGCCGTCCTTGCGCCGATTTTGGAATTCACCACTCCATTCCTGCCCTGCGGTAATGGTTTCCCACAGCCTTCGATAAAAGGCGTTGGTCTGCTTCCCTGACTTTAGCAGGCGTGGATTCTTTCCCAGGGCTTCCTGTGCGCTGTAACCCGTTGTCTCCTCGAACTTGGGGTTGACGAACTCGATGCACCCCTCCAGATCGGTGATGACGATGGTACTGGCACTTTGCAGCACGGCGCGCGTGAGCTTGCGCAGTTGGTCTTCCTGCTCTTTGCGCAGGGTGATGTCTGAGAAGGACACAATGGTTGACGGCTCATCGCCGGTTGCATCACCCGTCAAGGGCACACTGTTGACTTGGAGCCAGGCTAGGCTCTGATCGGGGCGTTTGACGCCCATAATGATATTCGCTTGTGGCTCACCTGTCTTGAGGGTCACCATTGCTGGGTGTTGATGGCCAGGGAAGGCTGTCCGATCCTCATGAATCACGTTCCAGTGCTCATCAGCCGGGTTGCTGCCCAGAATCATATCGATCGGTGTGCCGAGGATTCGCTCAGCACTGGGGTTGGCTGCGATGATGTAACCATCTGCGTCATGGATCACAACGCCTTCAGCCATGGCCGAGACCAGCGATTGGTAGACGGCTTCGCTGCGCCGCCTGGCGGACTCCAGACCGTCACGATAGTAGGTAACAACCATCAAGGCCAGCAGGATAACCAGATTCAGGGTGAGCGGCCCACGTACCATTTCCATCAGCGTGGCCGCCGAGGCAACAGCTTGAATAGACAGCATAATCACAGCGTAGGCTGCAAAGATTGCTATGATCTGCCGAAAGGAGAGGAACAGACTTCCCGTGATCAGGATCAGGGAGAGATAGTTCAGAAGCCGCAAGGAGTCGCCTGGCAAGGCGAGGCTGAGCAGATAATGGCCAAAGAGGGCTGCTGAGCCAAGGATGATCGCCCCTTGAACGGCGAGCGCAACCCGGCCCTTACGACTGAGCCATAACCCTAAAAGCGCAGTCACACCCAACGCCGCACGGATCGCCACATCGACGATGTTGAGCAAACCCAAAATCCCGTGCAGCAAGCTAATAAAGCTGAGAGCGACCAGGACAACCAGGAACACTGAAGCGGCTAGCTCGGCGCGCTGCCGCTGCTCACGATCAGCGATGGTGGTTAGCGGCATGACCCAGGCTCGCCAAATCGTTCGGAGGTTACGAAGGAGCTGTGAAGTTTGTTGGCGTGTCATTGTTCTGCATCAATGTGTCAAGCTCTTACACTGTTCTAGTGTAGCATACTCGACTCGCACAAGTGTTGCAGTTTGTTGACAAGCCACCACCGACTCATAAGGTTCTTATAAAAGAACGGCGTGTGGGTAGGTTCGTGCTACAGGGTGATTGGTTGGCTGAGTAGGTCGGCCAGCAGCGTCACTGCCCCCTTGACATCCTTTAGATCAACTGTCTCGCTCACCGAATGGACATAGCGGCAGGGGATACTTAAGCATCCTGACTTAACGCCGGCCCGCACTAGTTGAATCGCATTGGCATCGGTGGTGCCACCGGTCAAGACTTCACGCTGTGTAGCGATCTCTGTGCGCGCCGCAGCTTCATCCATCAATTGGATGACTTCCGGGTTGGCTAGAAAGCGGCTGTCCATAATCTTGATGGCGGGGCCTTTACCAAGCGATACACCCTGATCGAGCGTGCTGGCCTTTGGGGTGTCGCCTGCGCGTGTCACATCAATCGCGATGCCCAGGTCTGGCTCAATGCTGAAGGCGGCTGTGCGTGCCCCACGCAGGCCTACTTCCTCTTGCACACTAAATACAAAGGCGATGTCGTTAGGACCTTCAACATCCTTCAGAGCGCGCATCACCTCGACTTGAACGGCGCAGGCAATCCGGTCGTCCATACTCTTAGCAGAGAGGCGGTCCCCGCGCTGCACCAAGGGATAATCCATCACTGCGGTATCTCCAATGCGCAGACTGGGGCTATCGCTGCCGTCGCTGACATCGATGAAAAGCTGATCCATCTTGGGGGCGCTGCTGGTGCTGTAGTCCTTGATCTCGTGCATGATCACGCCAACGGTCCCATCTTTGAAGCGCACCCGATTCCCCACCAAGGTATAAGGGTACAGTCCGCCGATGTTGCTGAAGCGCAGGAAGCCCTGCTCATCCACATGTGAGACGATCAATCCGATCTCATCCATGTGGGACGACAGCATGACACGGCTTGCATCGTCTTTCCCGCTGCGCCGCCAGGCAATCAGGTTGCCGAGAGCATCCACCTGAACGTCGTCATACAGTCCGTCGATCTCTTCCAGGATGATCTCGCGGACTTCGTCTTCGTAGCCGCTGGGGCCGTAGGCTTCGACCAGTTTGCGGATGGTTTCGATCATAGCTCGTACTCCGATGTGATAGGGTTGGGAGAGGTGTACTATAGGTTGATTTTATCCTGTGTGCGCCGCGCCGCGAATCTGATCAAGGCTTTCAACTCGATGATCGCTGAGCCAGGCATCCAGTTCGCTCAGCACACGCCGCACCCCAGCAGGCCCATGCCGGTGGGCGACAGTTGCCAATCCGACCGCTGTTGCACCCGCCATGATCATCTCAACCGCATCCCGGCCTGTCACCACCCCGCCGGTCCCAATGATCGGCACGGTGACTACCTGTGACAACTCATAGACCATCCGCACTGCAATCGGGCGCAAGGCTTCGCCGGAGACCCCACCAGTCTTGTTGCTGAGCACGGGTCGACGTGCTTCGATGTCAATCACCATGCCCGGCATCGTGTTGGAAACCGTCAAGATATCGGCCCCCGCTTCGATGACCGCCTGCGCGATCTCAGTCACATCAGGGACGTTTGGAGCCAGTTTGACGCTCATCAAGCCGGAGTAGCCTGCCCGTGCCGCAGCGGTGGCCTGCGCGGCGGGAGTACATTGGGTGGCAAAGGGCCGCCCGAATTCCTCTTCGACGTTTGGGCAGGAGATGTTGACCTCTAACAGGTCCGGCTCAAGCGCGCTGATGCTTTGGGCAACGGTCTCGAACTCGCCCGCCGTGTGGGCAAAGATGCTGGCAATCAGCCGCAGGTCATGCCGCTGGAGGTCCGCTTTGAGCGGCTTCAACTGCGCGACCGCAGCCGCTGCCCCCAGATTATCCAGCCCAACCGCGTTGATCATCCCGCCAGCCCAATCGTGCATAACGGGCGGCGGATGGCCCCTACGCGGCTCTGGACCCACCGAGTTCATAGTGAGTGCTCCAATGCCACTGCCTACATATCTGGCCGCTTCAGACCCCCAGGGGCTGGCCGCCAAAATCAGTGGCGATTGGAGCGTTAATGGCCCTAGCTGGATACTGAGATCGGGAACAGTCTGCTGGTCCACTCGCTGTCCTTCAGGCTTGTTTCGGCCTGCATTTTTTGTACATGGTGGTTGCCATTATAGCGCTTATGGCCCTTCCTGTGTCAGGCTGACCTGATCAAAGCCCAGAAAGCCGCTGTCGCTGCCCGGTTGCCACCCCAGGGCCACCGCGATCTGATCGTAGATGGCACTGGCTGTCAGGCTGCAGACCAACGTGCGCCAATCGTGATCGCCACTGATGCGTAGTTTGCAAATCTCCTGATCGATCACTGCGCCCTGATCCAATAGCTGGATCCGCCCGCCGACCTGTGTGCCGCTAGCAGCATCGCGGTGGCCAAAGGCGAAGCGCAGCTCGATCAGATCGCCCGGTTCGCCTGCCACAACCACGACTTGCTGAATGCCTTCGATCCCCTGGGCAGGCGACTTGAACAGGTAGACACCATTCAGATGAAAAGCCAAGCTGGTCGCGTAGCGCAGATCGCCGCTGTGCCCCAGAATGGGCTGCCAGGCTTCGCTGCCGAATTCCTCGAAGCTGGGGTCCTCCAGCAGATTGGGCGCACAGGCAGGGGTTTGGGCCATCGCCAGGTTGGAAGGCGCAGAGCGACCTGCCTCGGATAAGGTGTAGACGAAATAGTGGCGCTCAGTGTTGCATGGCACGGAGCTATCCGAGAACGTGGTCACGTTGGGGCCTACATTCGCCAGCGTCTGCCAACTCGTCAAGCTCGGATCGAAGGCATCGATCTGAAAGCCAAGCTCATTGTCAGCGGTATCAGTCCAGGAT
>JAADYZ010000192.1 GCA_010092775.1 Chloroflexota bacterium | reverse complement strand
TCATTCCCCTCATCGTCGGCATGATTGCGATTGCCTTGATCGAAGGGTGGCGCTTTGACACAGACCCACTGATCAATGGCCTTGCCACTGGTGACTTTGATGCCATGCTGGCAGGCTGGCAGACCTTTATCGGAACGCCGGACTTTCTGTTTTGGGTTTACCTGCTCTTCGCGATCGGCAACGCTATGCTACCCGAACAGCACGATGAAATCACCTGGTGGTACCTGTTGGTGCCGCTCCCGGTGATCATCATCCCGCTGCTCATTTTGGATTTAGGTGTGCTGGTCGATGCCCTGCTCGATGGCCCCGTCACGGCGCTTGGCACTTGGATCAGCACGGCGCTGGTAACCGTTTTCGTCATCGACCTCTTCTTTTGGGTCTTCATTGCCCTGCTAGAATGGCTCTTCAGCCTGATCCTCAACCGCGAAGTTGAATACGGTTAGCGGCGGCGTGGGCGCATCCACAGCATGACCAACAGTATCATCGTCGTTAGCGGCCAAATCCATCTATACTCACCTGGCCCACCTGGGCCTGTGCGCGCTTCGGTGCGCCGAACGCGCAGCAAGCGGTAGTCGGCAGTCTCAGCTTCAAGCTGTTCATCGCTGATCGTGTTCGGGTTGATGTCCGCAAAGGCGTACGCAGCAAACCCGCTGGCAATCAAGATTTCGCGAATAATGTCCAGCCGATCGGCCTCACTGCTCGCATCTTCTCCAATGCCGATCCACCAGCCATCCGGTAGCCAGACCTCTACCGCCGGGTTGGACATGATATTCAGGTACCAATGGGAGCGTGGACCAAAGGCCGCCATACAGTAGATTTCGCCGTCGATCTCTGCGTAGTTAACTGGAGTCTGCCGAACCTGCCCCGACTTGCGCCCGACATGGGTCAACACCATGATCTGACCAAAGCCTTGCGGCCAGATGTTGAGCAAGGGGCCAAGACCCACCCGCCACATCATAATCATGACTTTGTTGAAGCGCTTGAAGACCTGCCGCATCCCTTCCTGCTGTGCTGGAACTGTACTCAATGTTCGTCTCCTTCTTCATAAGGTTGGGGCGTCTGCCGCGCCAACCACAAAAATCCAATCAAAGCAATCAAGGCCATCACCCCTAGCGCGATCAATTTATAAAGTCGCGAGGGGATCAACAAAGCCAGGGCGCCAAAGCTAGCGCAAAACACATAATAGCCCCAGGCAATCTGCTGATGACTTAAGCCTAATTCCTCCAGCCGAAAATGTAAATGGCCTCGATCGCCAAAAGCGGGATTCTTTCCTTCTGAGAGGCGGCGCACAATCTGCCAGGCCACATCCAACAGCGGCAGGCCCATCACCAACAGGATTGACGCCATCTTCGCGCCGCCAATAATGCTCAACACCCCCAGGAAGAATCCGAGTAAATGCGCTCCGGACCCCAGGAAAATGCGTGCAGGCGCAAAATTGAAGGGCAGGAATCCCAGGGTGGCCCCCAACAACGCGACAGGCAAGATGGCAACACTATGCTGGGGTGGGTTGAGTTGAAAAGCCGCATGGATAAACAGAATTAAGCAAGCAATGGCGGTTACGCCGGTCGCCAACCCATCGGCACCATCCAGCCAATTGACCGTGTTGATCATCAATCCCAGCCAGAATAGCGTTGCTGTGACTGTCACAATGTATGGGAAGCGATCGGTTTGAAGACCCGTCAGCGGATTGTTGATCGACTCAATGATGATCAAGAAGGCGATGGCAATCGCGCCCGCGAAGATTTGCGAGACGTATAGCGTAACTGGTGGCAGTTCATAGCGATCATCGATCAGGCCGATCACGAAGATCACCGTCCCGCCCAGCAGCAAGCCGCTCAGACGGATCACTTCTTTGGGATCGAAGCGCATCACCTGAAACCAGGAGGCAAAGCCTTCACTAGAAGCCGGGCCATTGACCACCAGCAGTTGTGAGACCAACACACTGCCGACAAAGGCCACGTAGATCGGGATTGCGCCCGTTTGTACCACCGGGCGACCATGCTTGCGCCGTCCGCCCGGTTCAGCGATCAGGCCCTGTTGGTTGCCGAGGCGAATCGCGAGAGGCGTCACGATAAGCGCGAGGCCAAAGGCCAGGCCAAAGATCAGGGCGTAAGCACCGAGCGGCGCAGTCACCTTGGGCTATCCTGTCCCAAACTGCCGATCGCCTGCGTCGCCCAGACCGGGCACAATAAAACCGATCTCGTTGAGGCGCTCATCCAGAGCCGCAATATGGATCGGTACATCGGGGTGAGCCTCGCGCATGGCCTGCACGCCTTCCGGCGCAGCGATCAGCCCTACAAAGCGGATATGCTTTGCACCCCACTCCTTCAAGAGTTCAGTTGTTGCCACAGCGGAGCCACCTGTCGCCAACATCGGATCGAGGATCAAGCAGACCTGCACACGTGGTTCGACCGGCAGCTTATTGTAGTATTGCACCGGACGCAAGGTTTCCTCATCGCGGTAGAGGCCAATATGCCAGACCTCCGCACCCGGCAGCAGTTCCCACACCCCATCGACCATCCCCAGGCCTGCACGCAAGATCGGAACTAAGCCAATGGTCTGCTGCACATGCTGCCCGGCGGCCTTTCCCATAGGCGTCTCAACCGTCGTATCAAACAGCGTGAGATGCTGGGTAGCCTCGTAGCATAGTAATAGGGAAAGCTCGCGCACCAACCGGCGGAAAACAGTCGGTGGGGTGTAAACATCCCGCAAATGGGTGAGCTTATGCTTGACTAGTGGATGATCGGACACGTAAACACCGTCGGTCACGACAGACCCCCTTGGTAATGGCTTCTGGCCAAGTATAACAGGACAAAGCGGATTGCCCTCTACGCGATCCCGGCGGGTCTTGGCTTATGCGCCGGGCCGATTCCATCCACGCCGCTGCCCAGGCTACTGATAAATTCGTAGAAGCTGGTCCCAATGACAATCAAGGCAATCGAGAGGTGGGTCCAACGGCTTTCCACAAAACCAGAATGTGTTTTGCAGTGCTAGAGCATCCGCGACTGGGCATCGGGCAGCCTCCCTATTCCGACAACATCAAGCGCTCTTTGAGCGTTACAGCAAAGCGTTTCAAGGCCTCTCGGTCCACCAGTTCGCTGGCCTCAGGCCGCGCACCACTGACGTAGTCCATGTAAATCTCCAGGTTATCCAGGCTCTCTAGCGCTTTTTGCCGGTTGCGTTCGGACTGGTCGCCTAAGAACATGCGATACCAGATGTAGGATTCGATCTGATAGATGTGGAGCGTCACCCAATCTTTGAAGTCGAGAAAGACTTGATTGATCTGCTGGTAGTCTTCTTCAGAGACTTTGTCCTCCAGCCAACGGATTTTGGCCAGGCTCTCCTCAATGTCCATCAGTGCATCGCCATGCTTCTCGTTCATGCGGCGGATGGTCTTCTCATTAGGGGCTACTACCAATTCGTAGACGTCCTGGCGAGCGCTGGGCGTGGGGGCCCAGGCAGCATAGGCTTTGCCATCATTGATCAAGCTGCGCTGCAGCGCTTCGAAGTCTGGCAGGCGGCTCCGATCGTTCAGCTTGACACCGAAGGTGAAGAAGGTATCCATGTTGGCACGATCGGTGGGGCGCAGAATGTCAGCGATGTCTTCCGCCACCAGTTCGTTGTAGCGGCGTGTGGCCCAAGCCAACCACAGTTGATCTGTATCCAGCAGCGGATTCTCTGCCAGGCGGAGCACCACCTCCAGGTTGACTTCATTAGGCGTCTTGATCAGCGACTTGCCAGCCCAAACCGGGCGCACGCCCAGGCGCCTAAGATGGGGCGTTGCCTCGTGGGCGAACAGCACATGCTGCTGCATCAACTCAGGAAAGCAGAAGGGGATCTCACCCAAACCATTGGACTGCAAACCACCACATGACACGAGCCCATGCGAGAGGTGGGGCAGGGCGCTCAGCAAGCGAGACGGTGGGAACCAGGGATTGAAGTCGCCGTTGCTGTAGGGATGCTCGAGCAAGATCGGCAGGTCAGAAGGCCAATCTGTCAAGGCATCGATCAGGAGTTGTTCTTGAAAGGGGTAACTCACCCCGCTGAACACAGCGAAGGTTTTGCCCTGCGCATGGCAGGCCCTAGCCGCTGCTTGCAGCAGCAGTCGCACATGATCGGCAAAACTGAGGTAGGGCCAGTTATCGACATGGACTTCAGCAGCTTGGGCGGGTTCCCCATAGTTAAAATCACGGAAGAAAGGCTGCGCGAATAATGTTCCGGGGCGTTCAAATAGGCTCGCTGTGATTTCATCCAGATCAAGCTGAGCGAAGGCTTCTCGAATGGCTCGTTCTACGAAGCTCCAAAAGGCCCCAGTTTGAAGGTTCTGAGTCTGCGGGTACTTCTCAAAGAGCTGTGGCGGGGGTGCCCACTGGGTTGACATCCAAGCAACTTGGGCGCCCTCCGCACGGCATATCTCGATCAGCTTACGCATCTCCGCCAACTCATCATCATCAACCTGATGATCAAGATCAGGATAATCGCTAAGCGGGCTAAATGACCAGGCACTTCCGCCAATGATCTGCACCCAGTTAGCTGACCTACCCGCTTCTTTGCAATAGCTCAGCGCCTCAGTTAAATGCTCTGGTCGCTCCTTGAGTGACGCCCGTGGGAAGGACAACATCACCTGGGCGCCTTTATCTTTCAAGGCTGAGCGCTTGGCCATCACACTATCTTGGATCGGTGGATTGAAGAAGGGATTAGACATATGATTTGTCCTATGATTCTACAAAATAGAACTGGCAAGAGATGACAAATGTTATGCCTAGCTTACATCCAGTTGGCCTAAGTGCGCCAACACGTCCCAATTGGCTAGCCGAAGTTGCGGGTCAACACAGAAAAATAGACGGCGGGTGCATAACCGAAGCGCTGATAGTAGTTCCGTGCCATGTAAGACGGAGCCAATATCGATGCGCTGCGGCCCGCGCCTAACATCTCTTCGTGGGCGCGATTCAGCAGCGCGGCGGCAATACCACGCCGGCGATAGTCAGGCAGGGTGTACATCTTAGAGATGTAGCCCATTGAGTCTGCCGCTAGCGTGATCTCAGTCGAGGCAACGACCTGCTCGTCCATCACAGTGATCAAGTCGCGCACGGTGCTCGACACCAGGACCGACTCGGCCAAGCGTCCATCGTCTTCGGCGAGTGTGGCATTGGCAAAAGCGACATCCTCCGTACGGGTAACCATCCGGATATCCACCGGCGCGACTTCGAATGGGGCGGGTAGATCTACTTTCAGCACCGGGCTGGTATAAAGCATCTCGAACCCGAATTCCTGGTAGGGGCCAAACAAATCCTGTACTGGCTCCTCTTCTTCGTGAAAGACGTTCAAGGTCACCTTGAGTTCTTCTGCACCGATCGCGGTTTGCAGTACATACAAAGCCTCCTCAGGCGCAGTATCGATCACGCCAAACTCCAGGTCCGTCGGCGTATAGCCTGTTCCGCGATAATCCACGCCGCGCAGCGGCGCTAAGTCAACAGACTTGGTGGCGTAGGTCACCTGAAAGGTGTGACTGAACGAGGTCAAAAAGGCGTTCGCTGTACGGATCGGGTCGTTCAAAAGATCAGTTCCTCCCCCACCGGGTTGCGCAGCACACCAAAGTCCCCAACTTCGACCTCCATGATATCTCCTGGCTTCAGGTAGACGGGTGGGTCGTGATACATGCCAACCCCGTGCGGGGTGCCGGTCAAAACCAGATCGCCCGGTTCCAGAGTAATCGCCTGCGATATGTGCGCCAGCAGCTTTTTAACCGGGAAGACCATCTCCCCTGTGCTGGAATCTTGCATGACCTGCCCATTGACCCGGCAAACTAGCTTCAGATTTTGCACATCGGGCACTTCATCTGTGCTCACCACGAACGGCCCAATTGGGCAGAAGCTGTCCATCCCTTTTGCACGGGTCCACTGGCCGTCGCCATGTTGTAAATCACGCGCTGTGACATCGTTCACGCAAGTGTAGCCAAACACTGCGTCGAGGGCGTCATCCTCCCGGATACCACGCAGTGTTTGGCCGATGATCACACCCAACTCGACCTCATAATCGGCCTGCGTCGTCAGGCCGCGCGGCCAGCGCACCTCCTCGCCCGGACCGATCACACTGGTCGGGAACTTGGAGAAGAGCAGTGGTTCACTCGGTGGCTGGATACCTTGCTCACGGCAGTGATCCATGTAGTTCAAGCCGACGGCAATAACCTTACCCGGTCGCAGAGGGGCCCGCAGATGCACCTCTGCCAGGTCCAGCGAACCACCATCTGGCTCAATGGCAGCCCCGTCGATCACCTGCTGCAAGGATGAAACGCGCAGCGGCTGAATGCGACCGTCACTGACGACGCCAAGGCGCGTCTCCACGCCTTGATCAAAACGTGCGTAGCGCATCAGCTATTGTTCCTCTCGAATGCTGTGGGGGGCGATCCCGAAGTAGTTCATGTCCAGCGACCAACGCACAAAGCTGCGATCCTGCACACTCTTGTCGAAGGGTTGGCCCGGTGCGAAGCCTTTAAAACGCGGCACACCACCCTGTTCGGACAGCCATACGTCAGCATCAACACGTACTGCCCAGACGTTCTTGGTTGTGATAGCACTCAGTTGGTAGGTCAAGCCCGCTTGCTCGTGGTTATTCCAGATGACCAGCAGCGGCTGCTTAGCAATGTGTGAAACGACATGCATCCCCACACCCGCCACCACTTCGATCAAAGCCCGGAGCTGAGCATCACTGAGCATCGGTTTGGCTTGTGCCAGTTGCTTGATGTCATGTAGTGCCAGGGCCACTACATCGCTAACAGGCTGCTTGTCCATCAGAGGCATCTTGAAATGGCGCAGCATCCGCTGAACCCGATCCCAGCGATTATCCCGATCTGATGGTGCGCTAGCCGTGATGGTGGTGATCAACTCCTGCCCACTCGTCAGTGTGATCGGCCCAATGGTCAGCGTGCCGCTGGCTGGATCGTAGTCATGGCCTGTTTCGAGTACTGTGCCATCAACCTCTAAAGCCAAATTGGCAGGTTCAGCCAAGCCATATACGATCAAGGTGTAGACACGTGGATCGGGGATCAGGCGTCCATCCCCTTGCACCGGCCCCACATTGACAATGGTCTGTTCGTCACCAGCCTTGATCTCAATCGGGGTGATGGCGTAGGCGCCATCCTGGTAGGCCATGCTTACGCCATCATCTTCGTACAGATCAAAGCGATTATCTGCCCCGGCAAACAGGTGCAGATCGAGCGCCTTGGGGTTCTCAATGCCACCCCAGCCTGTCTGCGGTGCCAAGGGCACGATCGCGCCTGCCCTGGCAAACAAGGGCATATCGCCCATGTCGCCGTATAGCGCATGCCAGGTATTGCCTTCATAGAGCTCACCGGTAAAGAAGTGCGTCCATTGACCGGGCGGCAGCCAGACCACCTGACGGCTCATGCCAATCTCCGGATCAACCGCGTGGATATGCGGCGCAGCGATCAGTTCGCTGCCGATCGCATATTGATCCGGACAGTAATGGGCGGCCTCATGCTCCGGGTAGTCATGAACCATAGGGCGGAAGGGCAGCACATGCTCATGATGATTGCGCCAGGCCATCGTGTATAGGTAGGGAATCAGACTGTGGCGGAACTGCATCGCATCGCGGATGTAGGCCAGCGTCCCCGCATCATAAGCCCAGGGGCGACGATCCATGAAGCCGTTTTTGCCGCTGTGAATGCGCAAGATTGGGTTCAGCGCACCAAACTGAATCCAGCGAACATACAGCTCAGGATCATCCTCCCCGCGCTGGTGTCCGCCGATGTCGTGGCTCCACCATCCATAGGCCACATTCGCCGCCGTAGCCGTAAAGTAGGGTTGGAATTGCAGGCTCTCCCAGGTGATGAAGTTGTCACCGCTGAAGCCCACCGGATAACGATGATTTCCCAAACCACCCCAGCGAGAGAAGAGGAAAGGTCGTCGACTACCATCGCGTGCGCGGTCCAAGCTGTGCGTATGATTAAGCAGCCACAGTGGATCAAGCCCAGGCAGATTGCTCAGTTCACCTTGCTGCCAATCGATCCACCAGAAGTCAACGCCCTGTTCCTCAAAGGGATGGTGTAGGTGCTCGAAGTAGGCCTGGGCAAATTGCAGATCGACCAGGTCAAAGGGGATGGGTTCTTTGCTGGCCGGGTCAACACCCATAAAGCGGGCGAAGGCCTCGTACTGCTCTTCGTGCGGCTGCACCCCATCGGCGGGGTGCAAGTTGAGCGCGGTTCGAACACCCTGCTCATGCAGCCATGCGATGAATCCGTCCGGATCGGGAAACAAAGCGCGGTTCCAGGTGTAACCTGTCCAGCCCGATCCATAGCCGCCGGTATCGGTGAGGTGCCAGTCCATATCGATAATGCACACACTCAGCGGGATGTCTGCCGCTTGGAAGCCTTCCACGCCGGCTTTGAGTTCGTCTTGCGTATATTCCCAATAGCGGCTCCACCAGTTCCCCAGGCTCCAGCGGGGCAGCAGCGGCATCGGTCCGGCGACCAGAGCGAAATCGTGCAGTGCCGCCTGATAGTCTTGCCCGTAGCCGAAGAAGTAAAGGTCTTCGTAGCTGCGTGGGCTGGCACGTGGCTCCAACCAAGCATCTTCATCGAAGGCCAGGCTGTCGGTATCATCCACCACCACCCAGCCATCCACAGAGATCAAACCCGGCTCAAGGGTGGTATAGCCGTTGACCTCATCCAAAGTTCGTACCGTTCCACGCAGATTGCCGCGATCCGTTGCGCCGTAGTGCCAGATGATGCCGCTCTCTCGTAGAGTGATGTTCAGCTCAAAGTGGGGTTCAGCCGGTTTATAGACTAGATGCAAATGCTCCGTGATGATCTCGATCTGATCGTCAGCTTGCTTTACCTCAAAGGCCGGAACGGGTTGTTCTCGATACCAGAAGGTCTGCGTCGGACGGTCGTCGAACCCACCAGTCGAGCTGTACTCCATACGGATCAAACGCGTCGTCAACAGCGTAAAGCGCGCCTGTTTGAAGATCACCGTAGCATCATCGTGAGCTTTAGCACGAAAAGGCACTTTGAACTGAGGCAAAACATCAGGCATGGGGACTCTCTTTCCAGGTTGATAAAGACAATCAG
>JAADYZ010000191.1 GCA_010092775.1 Chloroflexota bacterium | reverse complement strand
TTGGGCTACGCACCCCTTCTCGATACGCTTTTCCCAAAACGCCGATCATTTGCCAAGCCCATCTACTAAGGTAGCGCCATGCCCACCACCGCTTACGTCACACACTCCGACTACGCCCTACACACCCTCAAGAATCATCCCGAAAACGACGCTCGTATCCGACGCATCTGGCAGGTATTCGACAGCGAAGGCATCCTGGACGACTTGCTCAGCGTCCCCCCGCTTATGGCCACCGACGAACAGATTCTACGTGTCCATGATCCGGCCCATCTGACCAACATCCGGCAGATCGCATCGACAGGCGGCGCGATGGTGGACGCCGATACCTATGTCCTGCCCGTATCCTACGATGTTGGTCGCTTAGGCGCTGGCGGCGCGATCGCAGGGGTGGACGCTGTCGTATCAGGCGAAGCGGATAACGCCCTCATCGTCTCGCGACCGCCTGGCCACCATGCGACCTTCAGCCGGGCGATGGGGTTCTGCCTGTTTGCCAATGTCGCGATGGCCACCCGCCATCTGCAAGAAACCTACGATCAGATAGAGCGGGTGATGATCGTGGACTATGACGTGCATCACGGCAATGGCACCCAGGACATCTTCTGGGAAGACCCAACCGTTTTGTTCGCCTCCACCCATCAATATCCGTTTTACCCAGGCACCGGCGCGATCAACGAAGTTGGCGAGAATCACGGGCAGGGCACAACTCTGAACATGCCTTTGCGTGCAGGCACCGGTAATGAAGGCTTCAACCGGCTGTATCGCGAGGTGTTGTGGCCCGCAGCGCGCCGCTTCAAGCCAGATTTCATCTTGGTGTCTGCCGGTTTCGATGCACACTGGGTTGACCCGTTGGCGATGCTGCAACTCGATCTGGGTGGTTATCAGCAGCTCACCCAGCAGCTCATCACGATGGCGAACGAGCTGAGTGAGGGACGCATCGCCTTTGTGCTTGAAGGCGGCTACGATGTCGAGGCACTCGCCTATGGGATGCTCAATGTGGCCCACGCCCTACAAGGTCGCGATAGTCTGCTCGACCCTATCGGGGCCTGCGAAATGCCCTCTCGCCCAACCGATGAATTGGTGGGCCGTTTGCGCGAACAGCATCAGTTAGACTAAAGTACAGATAGATCGTCAATATTTTAAAGAAAGAGGCTCATGGATCAGATAATCGACGCACAGACTAACGACATCGCACGTTTTGCCGTCGATGTCATCCTCGAGAAAAAGGGGGAGGACATCCTGCTCCTCGATATGCGCGGCGTTACCATACTGGCGGATTACTTCATCATCTGCTCTGCCAACAGTGAACGACAGTTGAGAGCCATTGTTGAAGGCATTCGCGGCGAGGTCAAAGAGACCTACAGTCTATACGCACGCAACGTCGAAGGGCAGCCAGAGACGGGTTGGATGGTGATCGACTATGGGGACATTATCATCCACGTCTTCTCCGCAGAGAAGCGCAGCTACTACAGTCTCGAGGAATTCTGGCGCGATGCCACTGTGCTGCTCAAGATGCAATAAGCATCATTGCAGCAAGTTTCCATCACGAAAACATCAACGGCCTGAGCACAAAACTCAGGCCGTTTGGATTGATCTTACTCAATGATCCAGGGTTCGAGCGAGCGCTCCCAGTCGATCAGTTCACTGTCGCTGAAGAAGCGCTGAATCTCTGCTGCTGCACTCTCGGCCCCATCGGATCCGTGAATAATGTTACGCCCGACATCAACGCCATAGTCACCACGGATGGTCCCCGGTGCTGATTCGGCGGGTTTGGTCTTGCCCATCATATCGCGCACCATCAGGATAGCGCCTGGTCCTTCCAGGACCATCGCCACCACCGGACCCGACGTGATGAAAGAGACCAAACCAGGGAAGAAAGGCCTGTCTTTATGCTCACCATAGTGATCTTCGGCCAGGTCTTTACTCATCTGGATCAGCTTCAAGCCTACCAGGCGCAAACCTCGCCGTTCAAATCGTGCTGTGATCTCACCGACCAGCGCTCGCTGGACGCCATCGGGTTTAATCAAGACTAACGTGCGTTCCACGTTAATGCCTCCTGACTGTGTGTATCGGAATCACCCTCATGAGGATAACGTGTAACCCCGTCCCAACAACAAAGCGACCACCGATTGGTGATCGCTTCGGATCAGGCAAGATAATGCGCTGCGATTTAGAACTTCTCAAGCGCCTGACGATACATCGCCAGCGCCTCTTTAAGCTGGCCCTTGGCTCCGTAAGCATCACCCAGGACGCGCAGCGCACGTGCTTCAACCGACTTCGTGTTGATCAAATCGGTCAGGTCGCTGATGGTCTCATCGAGATACTGACCAGCCGAGATCAGATACTCGTATGAACTCAATGCGTAGTCCAGGTTGCCCGAGCCAAGATATTGGCGAGCAGCGTTCAACTGGCTGGCATAGTCGACGCCAGCCGCGACTTGGCCTGGTCCGCCCAACAGGCTGAAGCCACCGCCCTGTCTCTTATACACATCT
>JAADYZ010000190.1 GCA_010092775.1 Chloroflexota bacterium | reverse complement strand
TACATCCACAGGTTGAGGTAGTCTGCCAGGTCAAGCCGCGTCAGCAAGCCTTACAACTCTTGATCGAGGGTGATGTCCACATTGCCTTGACCAGCCTGCGCGAACCTCACAAGGACATCGAATACCGACCCTTCCTGACCGACTCCATCATCCTGGTGGTTCCGGCTGGCCACCGTTGGGCACAACCGGGGATGATCATCACCCCGGAGGATTTGCTGGAGGAGCCGCTCATTCTGCGTGAGGATGGCTGTGGGACTCAAGAGGCCCTGCGCGATGCGCTGGCGGCACAGGGTATCAATGTGCGTGAATTGAACATTGCGATGGTCTTGGGGAACGCCGAGGCCATTCGGATGAGCGTACAAGAGGGTATTGGCCTGGCCTTTGTCTCCGCGATGGTTGCTCTTGAGGGCATCCAGTCGGGCTTATTGGTACCGGTGCAGGTTGAAGGTGTTAATCCGCAGCAAACGCTGTATCTTGCACGCCATACCGGTCGTCCGGCGACTACATCACAGACGGCTTTCTGGGAGTATGCCTTCGCCTTCGAAAACGAACATATCCGCAATATGCCGGACAACATGCTCGCGTCCGCTGTTGCATCCTTCTACGCAATCGCAACATGATGGGAGAGTGGACGTTGACCAAGTTAAACCGTCAGAGAGCAGGCCAAGCAAGGCGCTTGCTCATGCTATTTATCCTGCTGACCTGCTTCCTGGTGGGAGGCTTTGGCGGCTACGTCTTTGCGCAGGATGGCGAGGATCCCCCTATGCCGCCGATTAGCCCAAACATCAGCGTCGATGAGGTCCAGCCGGGGTCTTGTGGTCTATGCCATCTGGATGTGACCGACCAGTGGCGAGTCACTAGCCATGCCTCTGCCTTCATTGATCCAGAGTTTCAGACTGGCTGGGCTGAGCAGGAATTTGACCTAAGCTGCCTGCAATGCCATGCACAAGGCCTCAACCGCTCGACGAGTGAAGTGGCCGCCCGCGGCGTCAACTGTACAAGCTGTCATGGTGACGACCTGATGGGGCATCCGGAGCAGGACATCAGCGTTGAAGATGCGAACGATACGTGCCAGGGATGCCACACTGTGACCAGCGTGGAGTTTGCAGAGAGCCATCACGTGGATGCTGGGATGGACTGCCTAAGCTGCCACTATGCGCATCAGGATGGTCTGCGCGGTGAGTCTGAAATTGCACAATGTAGTGAGTGTCACGCGGAGCAGATCACTGGCGTGGCGACCCACGAGTCGCATCTATCCTATGGGATGACCTGTGGGGATTGTCACGGCTACGTTGATCCGACGATACCCGTTCCACCAACAGGCTTAGGCCCCACAGGGCACGATTTTGAGGCTGGCTTACGGGCTTGCGTCGACTGCCACGAAGATCAAGAGACGGTGGTAGAGGGTGACGTCACCGCGAGTGTCCTGGACGGTCCGAGTGCAGCCCGTCGCGCCTTGCAATTAGAGGCGGCCCTAGACACCCTACTGATCCAAGGTCGCAACCAGACTGCCTTGAGTGTTGCCCAAGGCAGCGTTGGTGGGCTGGTGGTCGGCGTAATCGCCGTCTGGCTGCTGACGACTGTATTCGGACGCAGCGCCAACACCACAGGTACGGGCGACGAAGAATAAACCTCTATACATAAAGAAATCAAACACCCCCAATCGACTCGTTTGGGGGTGTTTTGGCTCCTGTTTAGGCACCCCAGACCAGCTCAAATACCCGCAAATAATTCCCGCCCAGGAATTGCAGGATAACCTCGTCGCTGTGGCCGCGTTCGACCAGAGCGCGCGTGATCGCGCCGACCTTCGAGATGTCTTCCAGCCCCTCGGGTGCTAATTCAAGTCCGTAGTGGTCGCTGCCCAGGCCGATATGGTCTGGCCCCATCACCTCTAGCGCCGTCTCAATGTCATTGACGACGTGATCAACATCCTCATGCCCGATCCAGATGAGGCCCAAGACTCCGCCGTTGTGGGCAAGGGCCTCCAGCATCTCCCGATCACGCGGGAGTTCGAGTTGCGGGCGCGGCAGTTTGCCATCCAGCAGCGCCGGGCGACTCGCGTCTGTGCTGGGGAACATCGTCGGCGTGGAATGGGAGAGAATCACCGGGACCGTCGCCATCTCCAGAATCTCCCAGTAGCCGACTTGACCGATGTGAACTAGATCGATCACGATGTTCAGGTTTAACATGCGTTGGATCAAGCGCTTGCCCAAGGCTGTCAGACCACCTTGTTTATCGGCAGCCCAGCAGCCATCCGCGTAAATATTGCGCCGTGTGTGGGTGAGGCTGGCACTGCGCAGACCCAATTGATAGTAAATGTCTATGAAGTGCGGATCCGGCCCGAGCGCTTCGCAGCCCTCAAAAGTCAGCACGAGTCCGATCTTGCCATCCGCTTTAGCCTGTCGAATCTCGCTGGCGGTTGTACACAAAACCAAATCGTCGTGTTTGTTGATCTGATCATGAAGCTGCCAGACCATCTCCAGACCGTTACGCAGTGGGTCGCTCAATTGCTCGTCATCCAGATACACGGCACAGAGCTGGCCGGAAAGGTCCCCGTCCTTCCAACGGGGGATGTCATACTGGCCCATCGGCCCAAAGTAGATGGTGTGGGGTGGCATGCCAAACTGAACGAGTGGCGTGCGTTCCAAACCTGGTGGTGGCAGCCACTCCGCCGGATCAGGTACCTCCACACGCTCGTTGAGGTCCATTTTGCCTTGCGTGATGGGGATCAGAATGTCGCAGTGGCCATCGATAATGACCGCTTGTTGGTGAAGGTCGGCTATGCGCTTGTTAGTGTCCTTGTCTGTCATGGTGCCACGTCCTTTAGTCTGACTCCACAAAACGGGCTTCTTCTTCAAGGGTGGTGTCTTCACTCAGATGACGCCACCGGAAGCGCTCGGACCAGCGTTGTGAACCACCCTCAGCCGCGGTGGCGATCAAACGGCCCAGCACTGGCCCCATCTTGAAGCCGTGACCACTTCCCCCACTGCCAATGGTCAGGTTGCCAATTTCCGGATGCTGGTCGATCCAGAAGTGGCCGTCTAGCGTGTCGATGTAGAGACAGCGGCGCGTATACACGATGGGATCATGTCGCAGGCTGGGGAAGGTTTCGGCCAGGAATGCACGGAAACGAGCCTCGTCTACATCGGTGACCACACGCTCATCGTGTTCTGGATGAAGCTGAAGGCCAGGGCCGTGATTGGCTATCTTAATGATCTTCTCACGCGGGTGCAGTGGGAAGCCATACCAACCGGACTTCGATACATCCGCCGTAAAGACTGCAAAGTTGGGCGGGGTAAAGGCCTGCGGATTGCCAGGGTTGATGTGGAACACGGGATGGCCGGTTACCCGCATGAAGGGCTGAAGATCGGAGACCAGATAAGGGGTGTGCGCACCAGCGCAGATGATCACATGCCCGGCGGCAAAGGTCTCCCCTTCGCGTGTCTTGACGGCAATGACTTTCCCGTCTTCTTGAACCAGTTCCTCCGCGGTCTGGCCTTCATGCACCGCGATGCCAAGTTGGCGGGCGTGATCGGTCAAAGTCGCTACCACCCGCCCCGATTCAGCAAACCCGGCGCGAGGATTGTAGAAGCCATCGACGTAATTGTGATGATCGAAGACCGGGTAGCGATCAGCGAGGGCTTCCGGGTAGAGACGCTCCGGTTTGTGGCCACGCTTCTGTAGATTCTGATAGCTTTCCCATTCCCAGGTGTTCGCGCCGCTGTCCATCGGCTGACGCACCGCCAAGATCACACCGACTTCGTGGTAGAGGGTATCGTTGAACTGGTCGTTCCAGGCGTGCCAACCGTCAATGGCCTCATCGACCATCGCCATGTACTCGACATCGCTGCCGTACTCCATCCGCACGACTTTGCTCACATCGGTCGAAGCGGCGAGTGGATGTGGAATCTGATCGGGATTCAGAATGGCCACTGAGTGGCCTTGCTCGTGGAGTTCAAGCGCCGTCGTGATGCCGTAGATGCCAGCACCTACGATCAGGAAGTCGGGTGGGGTCATGTCGGTCTCTCCGTGGTTAGCCTGTTAAGATGATCCGCTATTCTCAAGCAGAGCTCCCGATTATGCAACTTTGTGAGCGATCACTCGATCAACGCGCTTGACAAAGCCAAATCACCCGATAATAATAGAACGAATATTCTACCATCTACCTTGGACCTCGATCATGACCCAAGAGCTGTCCCTTTCAACTGTCCGTACACTGATTTTGCATGCACAGCGCCTCACATCTGCGTCGCCGCCTGAACCCACATTAGATGTTATGTTCGACGCGATTCAGCAGGTGTTGTGCTTGCAGATCGATACGTTGCAGATGGTTCATCGCAGCCATTATGTCGCCCTATGGAGCCGCCTGGGGACTTATGATCCGGCAGACCTGGACCGGCTGGCCTACGATCCAGAGCAGCGCCGCCTGTTCGAGTATTGGTTTCACGCAGCCTGTTTGATCCCGCTGGCCTTCTTCCCCTATCTAGCCACGCACATGGCCAGGCGCTACGATTATCCGGGGACCAACACGGAGCGCTGGCTCCAACAAGAACCCAATCAACAGATTGTGGCGAGAGTCTATGAACGTGTTCAGGCAGAAGGCGGACTTCGGGCAGCAGATTTTGTGGACAAGCAGCATCGCAGCGAGCCCTGGTGGGGTTGGAAGCCGGCCAAACGCGCGCTTGAAGTACTCTACAACCGGGGTGATTTGATGGTCGGTGATCGCGTCAATTTCCAGCGGGTCTATGATATTCCCGACCGTGTGCTGCCAGATTGGGTGGAGCGACGCGCAACCACCTACGAACAGGCCTCCCGCTGGATGGTCGAGCAATCCGCGCGGGCGCAAGGGGTGGCAGCTTTCCGACAAATAGGCGACTACACACATACCGTCCAGCGCGACACACGGCCCTATCTAGAGGCTCTGGTTGAGGAGGGCATCTTGTGCGTGGTCGAAGCGGACCTGTTGGACGGCAAACGCCACGACTTGCTGGTTCATCGTGACAACCTGCCGCTGATCGAACAGATCGAAGATGGGGAAATCCGGGCAGAACGCACAACTTTTCTCAACCCCTTTGACAGCCTATTCTACGCGGATAAACGCGACCAGCAGGTTTGGGGATTTGAGAAGCTGATCGAGATGTACAAGCCGCAAGACCAACGTATTTACGGCTACTACTGCTTACCTATTCTGCATCACGATCGATTGGTCGGGCGCTTCGACCCGAAACTTGACCGCAAGACGGGCAGGCTTATCATCAAAGCGCTCTATCTTGAGCCTGGGGTGCATCCAGACGATGAACTCGTCCAGGCGGTCGCTGAGGCGATGCAGGACTTTATGACCTTTCACCAAGCCACTGATCTAGTGATTGAGAACAGCGAGCCTGTTGACTTTGGGCCTAAGCTAGAGGTGACGCTTGCTGCGCTCTCAGTTTAAACCCCAGATAAACCTTCAGCCGTTCACCCACTCTTGCTCTCCGGTTACAGTGTAGTCAGTTCAAACACTCTAGCTCAAGGGAGCGTTGACCATGAAACAAGATAATCGTGCAGTGTGGGCTTTCTTTCTGCTCGCATTCGGCTTTTCCTGGATTGTCGGCGGCTTGATGATCGCCCGACGCTTTGGCTGGATTGACATCCATCCAGGCATCCACTATCTGATGGGGGTTGGGCCAGCGGCCGCCGCGTTGATTGTGACCGTTTGGCGTGATGATCGTGAGGGCCTGGCCGACCTTGGCTCGCGCGTGCTGCGCTTCGACCGCACCTGGTCGTTTTGGGCTTTGGCGTTCTCTCCGCTGCTGCTGGCTGTTGTCGCCGCAGCGATCGCCATATTGATGACCAGCGAGCAGGTTGACCTCGAACTGCTGGGCACTGTAGACTATCTCGGTGCGATTGGCGTGCCGTTGAGCATCGGGTTGTGGATGATGACCTTTGGCTTTGGCGAAGAAATCGGCTGGCGCGGGTTTGCCCAGCATCGCTTGCAGCAGCGTTTTGGGCCGACTGGCGCAGCGCTGGTCATCGGCGTGATATGGGGTTTGTGGCACTTACCGGCTTTCTTCTATCGGGAAGGCTACCTGGCACTCGGCATTGGTGGCTTCTTCGGTTTTCTGTTCAGCATCACGGCTGGGTCGATCTTACTGGCCTGGGTCTACAATCGAACAGACCATAGCATCCTGGCTGTGGCCATTTGGCATGCCCTGTTTGACTTTACGACTGTTTCCCCGGCCCTGCCTGATCTAGTAGCGATCGTGTCGAGCATTCTGGTGGTGGTCGCAGCAGTGCTCATCCTCGCACTTAGTAAGCGAACAGACCGAGACAAAGAGCAAGACGTTGTTCCCCAATTCTCGTGAACACCTCAGCCGGGAGCATGCGGAATCGTGCTCCCGGCTGGTGTCCTCTAGTTGTTTGATTTCCCGCCCTCGATCAGTGCAAGAATCCGCTGAAGCCCAAGATTTCGAGCTATCTCTATAGCAGATAGACCATCTCGATTGAGAAGATGGGGATCGGCGCCCGCTTCTAACAAGTCTCGTACGGCCCCCATACTTTCGCGGGCCACCGCGATGCGCAACGGGGTAGTTCCATTACGATTGCTGGCATCCGGTAAAGCGCCCGCTCGCAGCAGTAGATCGACCAGGATGTGATCTCCACGTACGATTGCCCAGGTCAAGGCGGTTGTACCCCCACTGACGTAAGTATCAGGATTGACCTCTCCACTGGTCAGCTTGTCGCGGACTTCACGCAGTTTCCCGGCCCCCATCGCCTCACGGAAGGCATCGCGGCGCATAGTGCGGGCGGCCCAACTGTTGAGGTTGTCCATGTCAACCCCGGCATCAGCGTCTTCTAGTAACTGCTGAATTTGAGGTGACTCGTTAAAGACATAGCTCCAGGCGGTTTCCTCCCAATTGTTCTGCTTTTTGGCATCCGCGCCGTGCTCGAGCAAAAGGGCTGCGATCTCTGGATGATCGTGCGTAGCAGCCAGGATCAAGGGGCTGTCGCCACGATAGCTTACGACGGCGTTGACATCCACCCCGTCGCTCAATAAGCGGTGTACCGCTTCGATCTCGTTCATGGCGACAGCCTGCAAAAGCGGTGGATAGACCGGTCGAGGCTCAATCTCAACAACAGCCGGTTTGAGACTGACCTCCGCTGCTTCTTCCACAAGAATGAGTGTCTCTGGTCGATATGCCGCCATATCGAGCGCGGTATCCCCGGCGTCATTCTTGATGTCGAGCTTAGCTCCTGCCGCCAGAAGAGCTCTCACACTATCTGGGTTCCCTTTTTCAACGGCCATCATCAAGGCGGTTTCGCCCTTGTGGCCTTGCCGATCAGGGTCAGCTTGCCGGGCCAGAAGCAGCGGCACCAGATGCGGCTGCTTTTCAACGGCGATCATCAGGGCGGTCTCACCGTTTTCATTCATGACGTTAGGATCAGCGCCCTGATCGAGGAGCCATAGGGCAATTTCGCGGTGATTGAAGCGAATGGCCCGCATCAACGGTGTGCGTCCGGCTGGGAATGGGTTGATTGCTGCACCAGCTTCAACCAGCCGTTTCACGGTTTCTAAGTGATCAGCATCAACAGCAGCATTGAGCGGCGGACTGCGGTGATGATCCAGCAGGTTGGGGTCCGCGCCATAGCTCAGTAGCAAGTTGAGCAAGTCCAGCCGATCACGCACCTGACGAATGGGTGCACCGATATAACGCCCTTGAGCATTCGGGTCCGCCCCGTGATCAAGCAGCAAGCGTGCAAGCTCAATGTTTTTGAGGCCAACTGCGATATTGAGTGCTGTCTTGCCGCTGCCGTCACGAGCGTCCGGCGTCATGCCCGCTCGGAGCAGGTCGCGCACAACATCGATTTGCTCGAGCTGAATCCATTCGCAGAAAGCTTCTTCATGGGTCACTTTGAGTAGGTTTGTGGCCAACTGCTGCTGGTAGCTGCTGAGGTCGTCTGGCGCGATCTGCTGTGCCAGGGTGAGGGCAACCCGCTGATAGGTCGCGCTGGTCACGTGGAACTGAAGGAGCTGAATCACTGTGCTATTCTTCCACAGGCGGGCGTTAGATAGCGCTGTGGTGTTGAGGTTGGCACGCAAGGCATGTGGGTTGGCTCCTGCCTCCAGCAGCAGAGCGACGACGGCTGGGTGTTTGCCACTGACGGCCCGGTAGAGCGGCGTTTCGCCGTACTTATCTGCCGCGTTGACATCAGCACCAGCCGCATTCTGCCGGGGTACGACCTCTATCTTGCCACTTTAAACGGGTGTGAGCAAGACGGTTGCACCTCTGCTATAGCGCACATTTAC
>JAADYZ010000189.1 GCA_010092775.1 Chloroflexota bacterium | reverse complement strand
GGCAGGGGCCTGTGTCGTGACGCTCATCGGCGTCGGGATGACATCTTGCTGTGGTTCAGGAGCCGGTGCGCCATGTGCGCCATGCGGCGTTGGCGCATCGCTGACGGCTTCGCCGGGCTGGCCGATCACCGCTAACACGGTACCCGCCGTGACCGTCTCGCCTTCCGGTACATAGATGCGCAGTACCGTTCCACCGGCTGGTGAAGGAATCTCTGTGTCAACTTTGTCACTCTGTACTTCGAGCAGGGTTTCGTATTCCTCAATCGGGTCGCCTTCCTGCTTCATCCAGCGTCCGACAGTTCCTTCGATGATTGTTTCGCCCAATTGGGGCATAATGACATCTGTGGCCATGCTTGTCTCCTTCGGATCAGGCAATCAGCGATGAGCTTGGTCGCGCTGACAGTGGCTTCAGTTAAACGCGTTGTTGACGACGCCAAGAAATGGACCGCTCGCTAATAACCTGCTAACTCACGAATGGCGTCCACAATCTTGCTGGTGTTCGGCATGAAGAAATCTTGCATCGGATGGCTAAAGGGCACCCCCGGCACATCCGGGCCGGTCAGGCGGCGGATCGGGCCGTCCATGTACTCGAAGGCTTCATCGCTTAAGAGCGCCGCGATCTCTGCGCCGTAGCCTAGGAAGCGGTTATCCTCATAGACGATCAGCGCTTTGCCGGTCTTCTTGAATGAAGCGAGTACCGTCTCGGTATCCAGTGGGGCCAGCGTGCGGATGTCAACCACCTCGCACTCCACGCCATCCTCGCGTGAGACGATCTCGGCGGCTTCTAACACATAGTGATGCATCATTCCATAGGCATAGACCGTCAGATCGCTGCCCGCCCGGCTGACCTTTGCTGGCCCAATCGGCACGGTGTACTCGCCTTCGGGTACCTCACCTTTGATCAATCGGTAGCCCTTCTTGGCCTCGAAAAACAACACCGGATTGGGATCGCGGATAGCCGACTTGAGCAGCCCTTTGGCATCGTAGGGGGTGCTAGGGATGACCACCTTGAGGCCGGGTACATGCGCGAAGAGCGCCTCAACGCTCTGCGAGTGATACAAGGCCCCGCTGATTCCGCCGCCGTAAGGGGCGCGAATCGTCATTGGGACAGTCCAGGCTCCATCGGAGCGGTAATACATCCGGGCCGCTTCGTTGACGATCTGGTTGAAGGCTGGATGAATGAAGTCCGCGAATTGAATCTCGCAGATGGGGCGCATCCCCGCCAGCGCCGCACCTACGCCGATCCCGACGATACTCAACTCAGACAGCGGCGAGTCAATCACGCGGTCGCCGCCATATTTGTCATGCAGCCCCATCGTGGCGCGGAACACTCCGCCGCGTGGGCCGACGTCCTCGCCGGTGATGAAGACCCGCTCATCGCGTGCCAGTTCTTCATCCATCGCCTGGAGGACGGCTTCGATCAAGGTTATTTCAGGCATATCGTTCTCTCTTTGCTACTCTAGATGATTCAGGTGGCTGCAAGGCCCAGCCGACGGCATCACGCAGGACAGGTTGATCAGTCAACACTGAAGCGATGTGGCTGTGTTCGTCGTTAGGCAGGGTTTCAACCACGTCTCCGTCGATCAGTTCCAGGCTGCGGTCTTGATTTTGTGCTTGGCCCGCGAAGGCCACAAACTCGGCCATCGTCATGCCAGCTTTCACGTCCATCAGCTTGGGTCCCCTGCCAGGATGGCGAAGAATCGTTCGACATCATGCAGCGCGGCTTGGCCAGCGGGTGACCAGGCCGGAACATCGAACGCGTGGCCCACCATCGGATATTCAACCAATAGGCTCCGCACGCCCGCCGCGTTGAGGGCCGCCTGTAAGCGGCGCGAGCCTGTGGGCGGCACCACCTGATCGTACTCGCCGTGCATCAGCAAGGTCGGCGGGCAGTGTGGCCCGATGTGGTGGATTGGTGAGGCTTCCTCATCACTCAGCTCACCCAGCCAATGCTTGAGGAAGCGGCGCGGCGGATAGTAGGGTTGTTCAGCGGGGATGCGTTGGAGACGACGCACCAACCGTTCAAGGGTCGGATTGTCGGGGTCCGGTTGGGCGCGCCATTCTTCCGTAACGCCATGATACTGAAGGAGATCAGCCAGATCGACTGGTGGGAAGAAGGCGGCCACACCCGCGACACTGGTATCACCGCTGCGGCCATTGCCGGGCGTGGTCGGTTGATAGGCCGTCATCAAGGCCAGATGGGCACCCGATGAAAAACCGATCAGACCAATCTTGGCCGGATCAATGTTGTAGCTTGCGGCGTTCTGCCGCATCCAGGTGATGGCCCATTTCACATCGTTGATCTGCCCCTGAAGATCAGTCAAGGGCGCAAGCGTATAGGCCAGGTCGAGCACCACATGCCCTTGCCGCACCAGATGGCGGATCATGCCCAGGCCGATCTCTCCTTTGTTGCCGGAATACCAGGCTCCACCATGCAGCCAGATGATCGCCAGCCCGCTGTTCGGGACGCCATCCGGTGGCAGCCACAGATCAGCTAGCAGGGCTTCGGCGGTATCTGGCCTGTCTCTTATACACATCT
>JAADYZ010000188.1 GCA_010092775.1 Chloroflexota bacterium | reverse complement strand
CCTGTAGGGACGAGGCCCGCCTCGTCCGCAGGTGGAAGGTTAGCGGACAACGCCCTGATCCAATAGTATAGTGCCTGTAGGGACGAGGCCTGCCTCGTCCGCAGGTGGGGAGTTACGGACAACGCAGGCGTTGTCCCTACAGCATGGTCGTGAATCTGCGTCCGATGGATCGCTGACGACCAACGCAAGAGAAGTCTGCATGTGAGTGATGAGCATCCGTAGAACTGAGGCCGTCATTGTCCGAAAACCCATTGCCTAATCGTAAATCACCACGGCTCAAAGGCTATGACTATCGCTTGAGTGGTGCGTACTTCGTCACGATTTGTAGCTATCAGCGGGGCTATCTCTTCGGTGAGGTAGCCGACAGCAAAATGGTCTTGAGTCGAGCGGGTGCGATCGCTCAGGAACGATGGCTTGACCTGCCGAACCATCATTCCGTCGGGCTTGACGCCTTTATTGTGATGCCGAATCACGTGCATGGGATTGTGATCCTGGAGAATGATGGGGGGCCGCGAGCGGCTAATGCGCGTGTTTTACCGATGGAATCGCCTCAAGGAGTGCTTGAGGCACAACCGGCTGCGGGCGACGTCGCCCGCAGTTCAATTGCAGGGTCACTCAGCGCGGTTGTTGGATCATATAAATCGGCGGTCACCCGCCAGCTCCGACGCGATTTGAATATGCCCGCCCTAAAGGTCTGGCAGAATCGCTACCATGACCATATTATACGAACCCGCGAGTCATTCGAGAAGATTCAGCATTACATCTGGACGAACCCTGGTTGTTGGGAAAGGGATCGCTATTTCTCCGAAGATTAGGAGGCAACCTATGATCAACGCACCCTTATTGCTTGAATCGAAAGTCCACACCCGCGTATGGGGTGGCCGGAAACTGGGCACCCAATTCGGCAAGACGCTGCCCACCGACGATCCCTACGGCGAATCTTGGGAGGTCTGTGACGACAGTGTGGTGGCATCGGGCCCACTAGCAGGGCGCAGTCTTGGCGACCTGTTGGACGAGAATCCGCGTGAACTGGTCGGGCCAGACTTTGACCCGGCGCAGGGATTCCCCCTGTTGGTCAAGCTGCTAGACGCTCAGAAATGGCTGTCGATCCAAGTGCACCCGAACGATGAGCAGGCACAGGCCCTCGAAGACTTCCCGCGTGGCAAGACCGAAGCCTGGTACATTCTCGACAGCGATCCAGGGGCCGAACTGGTGATCGGCTTGCAGCCGGGAGCGAGCCGTGAGGAACTGGCGGAGGCAATCAGGGCGAACCGCCTCGAACAGCTCACGGTGCGCACTCCAGTCGATCCGGGTGATGTGCTTCACATCCCGGCGGGGACGGTGCACGCCATCGGTCCGGGCTTGGTGATCTACGAGATTCAACAAGCTTGTGACATCACCTACCGCCTCTACGATTGGGGCCGCATGGGCCTGGATGGTAAGCCGCGCCAACTGCACATCGATAAGGGGCTGAGCGTGGCAAACCTGACCAGCTTACCGCAGATTCAATCGACTGGCGGCCTGGCTGATCCGCTAGTCACGGTGATCCGTTCCGATTACTTCATCACCCAGCGCGTGACCGTAGACGGGGCGCTGGCGATGACCCTGGACGAGAGTCAGTTCGCCACCCTGACCTGTGTCGCCGGGGCAGTTGATGTTCGTGCGAACGACGCCAGCATGACACTCGGTCTCGGCCAATCCGGGTTGATTCCGGCAGCCCTGAACGCCTACGATCTAGACGGGAGCGGAATTCTGCTGATTTCGATGCCGGTGTGACGCCTTACGGCCATCCTGAAGAAACGCCAACCTGGCGACACTGCTCATCTCGCGGCTGAACCTGAGCTGCACGATGACATTCAGAGCTTGGCCACTGAGGTTAATGATCCGGGGCTGCGCGCTGAGCGACCCCAGCAAAGCGCAATCTGATCTTCTCACCGCTGGCGGCTTCCCAGCCAGCGCCGCTGCGCTTCATCGCGGATCGATTTGACGTTGCCATCGTCGAAAACCGGACGGGTGGCCTTCTCTTGTTGGGTGTAGTGGGGCAAGCTTAAGCACCACCAGTCCATAGCAGTCACCCGAGCCTGTTGGCGATGGCCGCTTGCCTTGTGCACGCACTGAATGTGACACCTGTCACAGGCCAAAGGTGACATCCCACAGGCGCAAGGTGTGAGGGCGGCGCTTAGAATAGGATATAAGGTTACCCTTATACCTATTATCCTGTTGAGGATGTCACCATGAGCGAACCGACGACAACCACACTAGACACACTCCAGATCGGCCAGAGCGCCACCGTGCGCCGCGTGGGTGGCGATGGCGCAGTCCGCCGCCGCTTGATGGACATGGGGCTGGTTAACGGGGTACAGATCGAGATGATCCGCCCGGCCCCGCTAGGCGATCCGGTAGCCTACAAGGTGCGTGGCTATCGCCTGTCCCTGCGCAAATCTGAAGCACACTTAATCGAAGTCGAGGTCTGATGATGAGCCAATCGATGCAAACCCTGCCCACACCGCTGACCATTGCCCTGGCAGGCAACCCCAACGTCGGCAAGAGCAGTATCTTCAACGCGCTCACGGGGGCTAACCAGCACGTTGGAAACTGGCCCGGCAAGACGATTGACAAGCAGCAAGGTCGCCTGAGCATTCAAGGCCGTGAGATCGAGATCGTCGATTTGCCCGGCACCTACAGTCTGGCGGCCTACTCCGTTGAGGAGATCATCGCGCGCGACTTCATCGTCAATGAGAAGCCGCACGCGGTCGTCACCGTGCTGGATGCGACCAATCTAGAGCGCAATCTCTACCTTGCAGCGCAGATGCTTGAACTGAATTTGCCGCTGGTGATCGCCCTGAACATGGCCGATGAGGCCGAGAAACAAGGCATCGAGATTGACACCCGCCGCTTGTCAGCCGCCCTGGGTGGCGTACCCGTCGTCCAGACCATCGGCAGTCGGGCCATCGGCATCGACGATCTGAAAGAATCCATCTACAAATTGGCGGCCTCGCCCCAGGCGCCAGTGATCCCCAAGCTGAACTACGGACCAGAGGTCGAGACGGAATTGCGCGCGCTCGAAGCACACATCAGCGCGATCCGCCCGCTGGGCGGCATGTACAATCCCGATTGGCTGGCGCTTAAACTGTTAGAAGGCGACGAGGAGCTCTTCAGCCGCCTGAGCGACGAGGGCAACGCGGCCTTGGTCGCGCTGGCTAAAGCCGCCATCGCCCGCGTTGAGGAGCTGACGGGCGAGGATCCAGAGCTGCTGATCACTGATGCGCGTTACGGCTTCATCGCAGGCGTGTTGGAACAGGCCGTTGTACGCGAGAGCACCTTGCTAGAAACGGTCTCCGACCGGATTGACAAGCTGGTCATGCACCGCATCTGGGGCCTACCGATCTTTCTGATGTTGATGTGGGTGGTCTTCCAGGTCACTGCAAACGTCAGCGCCCCCTTCCTCGATTATGTAGACTATGCCTTCAGCGGGCCTGTGTCCACCTGGGCAAGCGCCGTGATCGGCTTGATTGGCCTGGGCGGTACCTGGTTCGAGTCTCTGGTGGTTGACGGCATGATCGCTGGCGTCGGCGGTGTGCTGGTCTTTGTGCCGGTGCTGATGTTCCTCTTCGCGGCGATTGCGGTGCTGGAAGACTCCGGCTATATGGCGCGCGCTGCCTTTGTGATGGACCGCGTGATGCGCTTGATGGGCCTGCACGGCAAGAGCTTCCTGCCCATGCTGGTCGGTTTCGGCTGCACCGTCCCGGCGATCTACGCGACGCGCACCCTAAAGAACGAGGATGATCGCAAGCTAACGGCATTCCTGGTGCCCTTCATGAGCTGCGGGGCCCGCCTCCCGGTCTACGTGATGTTCGGGGCAATCTTCTTTGGGGCCGCTTCAGGTAACCTGGTCTTCGCCATGTACATTCTGGGTATCCTGATCGCTGTGGGCACCGGCATTGTGATGAAGCACACGCTCTACAAGAGCAAGCCGCCCCAGCCCTTCGTGATGGAACTGCCGCCCTATCGCATGCCCAGCGTGCGCACCGTGTGGCGTCAGGTATGGGAGCAAACCAGCTCCTTCCTACGCAACGCAGCCACCCTGATCCTGTTGATCTCGATGGTGGTCTGGCTGTTGATGGCCGTCCCGGCCCGCGCCGATGCGGGTACATTCACCGATGTGGACCCGGAACACAGCCTTTTTGGCACCGCTAGCGGCATGATCGCCCCGGTGTTTGCCCCGGCTGGCTTCGGCACCTGGGAAGCCTCCGGCTCCCTGATCACTGGCCTGGTGGCCAAGGAAGTCGTCATCAGCACGATGTCGCAGATTTATGTGGCAGAGTATGCTGAGGAAGCCGCTGAGCCTACTACCTTTGTAGAGGATGCAAGTGGCCTGGTTCTTGGCTTCGGCGAAGCCGCTGTGCTGACTGTGCAAGAAGTGGTCAATATCGTGCCTCGCACCTTGAACCTTCTGCCGGGCTTGAGTATCCCCGAAGCGAATTTCCTGGGTGCGGCTGCGGATGATGAAGACACCAGCGCCCTGGGTCAGGTCTTGCTGGGCACTTTCACCCCGCTGGCTGCTGTTGCCTTCTGTGTCTTCGTGCTGCTCTACGTGCCTTGTATGGCGGCTGTCGCTGCGATGCGCCAGGAATTCGGCACCCGCTGGATGATCCTGCAAGCGGGCTATGCCCTGTTGATCGCCTGGGGTGCAGCCGTGATTGTGTATCAAGTTGGAACGTTGATCGGGTTAGGATAAGAGAACCATGGCAACCTTACTGAGACAAGTGCTCACTACCTTTGAACAAACCGAGGGACCTATCTCCCTCAACCAGATGGCCGCTGATCTTGGTGTGGAGCAGGGCATGCTCGAAGAGATGATCCAGTATTGGGTACGCAAGGGCCGCCTGCAAGTCTCAATCGATGCGAGCGGCTGCGCCACCTGCGGCGTGAACGGAAGCTGCCCACATGTGCTGGAGATGCCGCGCAGCTACGAACTCTCCAATGAGGACGCGCTGATCCCGCTGACGACCATTGAGGCCGATAGCTGTCACCTGGATTAGGTCCCATCAGAATTGACCAGAAGATGACGCCGGGCGTCATCTTTTTGATTCCGCCTGGGAACTTTTTTGCGCGCTGTGCGTTTTACAAGGGGTGGGGCATCAACCCACAGCTTAGGGGCCGTCAGACGGGAAGCTGCTTCGGCGGAAGCCCGCAGCCCTGCCTGAAGCTAAGAATCCCCCGCCTTCAGGCGTGGGGAGTATGTCAATTGTGCAATCGAAGCAAACTCAGTGGAAAGAGAATCTATGATGACGAAGCTGAAATTGATGGCGCTCAGCCTGATGACGATCCTCGCTTTGACCCTGGTGGCTTGCGGTGGCGCGGCCAGGGCAGGCGGCGCAGCCATTGAGCTGGTGCCGGGTGAGGATGCCACCGTCAGCGGGGTGATCATTGGTACCATCGATGACTGTGCCTTCGACGGCAACTGCGCCTATGTGATCGAAACCGACGATGGCCGCGAGATCAACGCGATTTGGGCGGAAGGGATGCTGCAATGCGAGGGCGCCCTGGACGACAACATCCAGGTCGGCAATGCTGTCACCGTAAGGGGCCTGGCGCGCTCCGCGACGGACATTTCGATCTGCCCCAGCCCGAACTATTCAATCACGTTGAACGGCTAAGGTGCTGACCCCATTGCATCAAGCCTGCTTAGGGATGCAGTCTGTCGCGATCCGGGCCCACCCGATGGGCTGGCAGTGGACAACACAAGCGTTGTCTTGACGGAATCCCAAGCGCAAAGAAGGGCGGGCGACATGGCTGCCCTTTTTTGCGCTGCATCAGCATGTGCGCTACACTTTGAATGAACGTTCATTCGAGGGAACTGATGACAGATCAATCGATCGAGCAATATAAACAGCAACTCTTCTTGGCCGCCACCCTGGCCGTGATCTCCGAGCGAGGCTTTCACGACTCGCCCATCTCGGTGATCGCCAAGCGCTCTGGCGTCAGCCCTGGCACAATCT
>JAADYZ010000187.1 GCA_010092775.1 Chloroflexota bacterium | reverse complement strand
GTTTATGTAGGGTGTGCTGGCTGTCCCAGCCAGTCGATTAGGTAGGGAGACCTGCCGCTTATGATTCTGCTTCGGCCTCTTCGATCAACTCAATCGGTGGGTCCACCGGATCGCCGCCGCCGAAGGGCATCGGCAGCACAAAGGCCAGCACCTCACCAGAGCGCGGTTGACCGATCAGATAGAAGGAGTAGACAACCTGTGGTTCAAGTGTCAGGTCACCCAAGTCATAGGCCAGGGCTGGGGGCGGCGCATCTGGATCATCGACGAAGTCCGGCACGATGACCTCGTTGTTGGTCCAAAACTGCCAGTTGTAGGTCCCCGCCGGGAAGTTGCCCGAAGTCACCGGGTCTTCGGCGTAGCCCAGCGCCTCCAGGAAGGTGGTCTGGGCGTTGACATCCCGAATATCGACGCGCGGCCCTTCCGGAACAGCGTTGAACCACTGTGTGCGCGTCTGATTCTCACCCAACGATCCATAGACCGGGATCGGATACAACCCGATTTGCAGGCGGTTGGCCAGGTTCATCATCGGTAGGGCGTAAGTCTCGTTGGGACCGACGATAATTGCCCCGTCGATCACCGGGCCGTCGGTCAACGGTTTGTCGCTTTCATAGACGGCTACCCAGGCCTGCCCAGCATCGATGAGCACCGGAAAGGAACCTTCCCCAAAGGCCAGCATATCCCCGACCTTCTGGCCGTTCACATACACATCCACCGGCTCGGAGTCGGGCGAGAAGTTGAACGCCAAGAGATAAGACGGACCGTCGGGGGTGGCGGTCTGCGCGCGGGCGATCAAAGGCATCGAAGCAACCATCAGGCCGATCAACACGGCCAAAATCAAACGGACCCGGTTGGACATACGGCCCGCTCCTTTCGTGCATGCTAGCAGGCAATCAGGCTATCTTAATGATAGCACAGTTTGCGCTGCGATGAAGATAACGATCTTGTCGCGTTTCGGCGCATAGCGAAATCCCGGCAGGCGTGGCAGGATAGGATGAGTCAGGTTTAGACGAATCAAGGTGGCTTTTTGATGACCATCTACTTCTACAGTGCCCGCGAGAAGCCTTACGGCTGCTTCTCGAATTTCTCGCCGCATGGGATCGAAATCGACGGCCTGTACTATCGCACCAGCGAGCATTACTTCCAATCGATGAAGTTTCTCGGTTCGCCCGATGATATGGAGGCGGTGCGGCAGGCCCGCACCCCCAAGCAGGCCGCGAGCATCGGGCGTGACCGCAGCCGCCCACTGCGCCCAGATTGGGAGGAGGTCAAAGACGATGTGATGCGCCGGGCGGTGTTGGCCAAATTCGAGACACACGCCGACATCCGTGAGATTCTGCTGGCCACCGGCGACGCGCTGATCGTTGAGAACGCCCCCAAGGATCGCTATTGGGGTAGCGGCGCAGACGGGACCGGCAAGAACATGCTGGGCATCATTCTGATGGAGACGCGGACCATCCTGAGCGAGCAGGACGAACTGACTTAGAAATAGATCAGGTGATTATTATGCGTATTACCGAAAATGGGGCTCCATCCTAGGATGGAGCTATGATAGTGCAACACAGCATGAGACTGAAAAGACGATCATCCCACCGCGCCTGTAACACAAGGACATATCAATCCAAGCAGACTGCCCCCTTGAGACATACAAAGGGTCTCCGCACAACAATGGCCAATCGTATTGAATAGATCAGCAAGCGGAGCACAGTTCGCTGACGTTTCCTGGATCGAAGCGTGCAGGCTTGGCCTACGATAAGTGAAACTCCGTCGGAGGCATTTCCATCTCAGGGTCCCACAGATTAAACCCTTGGGGCAGCAAACAAGGTGGGACCTCCTCACCACGCATCCGGCGGCTGTACCGCGCGCATTGGGTGAAGTCCCCTTTGCAGTAGGTATAGGCATAGATCGCCTGTGCAGACTTCGAGAAGTACTTGAACATGGGGCAGCCGTCTAGAAAATCGCATGATTCACCGGACATCGTGAATACTCCATTGGGTTGGAAAGGTCCGTCATATTCTCATTGTAAAGGCCTGTCAACCTGTCTGTCAACTGGGGGATAGTACGTAGCTTGCGATGTCAATCAGCGCTTCGTTCGAAAAATCAACGCCTGATTTTCGGCGATCTGCGGCGCCGCAATTTGCTATGATTCGAGTCCTTGTGTTGTTAGCAGAAAGAGAGGTGCCATGCTTGCCAGCCCAGAAGAATACTACCAAGCTTTGCTCAACAAAGATGCCGATTATGAAGGCATCTTCTATGTCGGCGTGCGCAGCACGGGTATTTTTTGTCGCCCAACCTGCCCCGCCCGCAAGCCCAAATTCGAGAACTGCGAGTTCTATCCCAATGCGCAAGAGGCGCTGCTGGCAGGCTATCGACCCTGCAAGCGCTGCCAACCGCTTTCTTATCCCAACCAGGAATCGGAGACTATCCGGCAGTTGGTCGCCGCCGTGGAGGCGGACCCAGAACATCACTGGCGCAACGCAGACCTGCGCACTCTGCACATCGATCCTTCGACGGCACGCCGCCAGTTCAAGCAGCGTTTCGGGATGACCTTCATCGAATATGCGCGTGCTCGCCGCCTCGGTTTGGCGATGAAGCAGATACGAAGCGGGACGACAGTGATCGACGCGCAGCTTGCAGCCGGGTACGAATCGGGCAGTGGCTTCCGCGATGCCTTCAGTCGCATCATGGGGGCGGCTCCGTCTCAGGCTGATCAAACCAAGGTGCTGCATGCCGCCTGGATCGATACGCCGCTTGGGCCGATGATCGCGATGGGCGATGTCGAGGCACTCTATTTGCTCGAGTTCGTCGACCGGCGCGGCCTGGAACGCGAGGTGGAACGCCTGCGGCAGCGCCACAAGGTTGGCATCGTGCCTGGCTCAAACGCGATTTTGTCGCAGATCGAAGCGGAGCTTTCACACTACTTCGCCGGAGATCGCGCCACCTTCAAGACCCCGCTGGCCGATCTGGGTACGCCCTTCCAACAGGCTGTGTGGGAGCAACTCATCGCGATCCCACCCGGTCAGACGCGTAGTTACGCCCAGATCGCCGCTGCTATCGACCAGCCCTCAGCAGTGAGAGCAGTGGCCCGCGCCAATGGAGCCAACCAACTGGCGATCATCATCCCTTGCCATCGGGTGATTGGTTCGAACGGTGATCTAACCGGCTATGGCGGCGGGATCGCACGTAAGCGCTGGCTGCTTGAGCATGAGCAATCGATGGCCTAGGCCTGTGGCGACTATGATTGAGCGGCAGCTTTGGCTTTCATCCCTTTGCGGATCTCCTTGCGCGCCCAATCATAGTGGCTGCAAGTCGCCGAGATGAAGTAGGACCCGAGCGTGGTCGATTTGGGCCAGGCGTAGACCTTCTTGTTGAACAAATCCGCATTGGAGATGCCTTCGATCAGCGTGACGGTCTCACGGTGTGAGGCTTCAAAATCGCGCTGAACGTCCGCCAAGGGGTGGGCGCGGTAGGTCTCGTAAATCTCTTGGTTGAGTTCCGGAGTTTGCCTCCAGGTGTATTTTTCAGTGGGGGTCTTGGGGGTCTCACCAGCGAGGCCTGTGCGATACCAGCCCAGGCACATCTGCTGCCAGGCAAAGAGATGGGCCAGCACGTCTTTGACCGACCACTCGCCCACCACCCCAGGATCAATCATCTGCTGCGGGCTGAGCTTGTCGAGTTCTTTGTGCAGGGCGGCGTAGCGATCGTGAATGTCTTGAAGTAGTTCGTCTTTCGATTTGGGGCGAGCCATCGTGGAGCACTCCTAGTAGCCGTAGGCGCTGAGGTCTTCTCCTAAAATGTACACCCGCTGACCCACACTTAACAATTGGTAGCTACCATCCGGTTCCCCGTCGATCAACAGACGAACTCGTTCGCCGCCGTCGCGCAAATCCAGGCCGATCAAGTAGACCTCGCCCGCATCGAAATCACGCGCAAGGGTCCAGATCACCTCACGCCCGACGGCCAGCGGATCTACCAGGAAACCATCTAGTTCGCTCCAGACTGTTTGCCCATTCTCGCTCTCCAGGCTGACCATGCCCGGTCGGAAGCCCTGCGCTTCGCCTGGCTGCAAGGCCATATAGAGCCGACCCTGATCCCAGGCAAGACCGGCTTCGCTGGCCCCCAGCAGGGCCGATTCCCAGCGGATGCTCCCATCAAGGGTGTCAATGGCCAGGACACGCTGCTGCGTTAGCACATACAAAGACTGATCACCCAAAACCAGATTGCCCGGTAAGGTCAGCCCCTCCAATGTGAAATGCCACAAGCGCTCGCCATTACGCAGATCGAAGGCGGCTGCCCCCGCGCCAATCGGATCGTTGATCAGGGCGAAGAGCCGCGATCCATCATGAATCAAGCGGCTGAAGCCGACTGGCCCCGCATCGATCAGTTCACCTTCTTCATTAATTTGACGCCCACTCACCGCAGCGTCCCACAGTGGATCGCCGCGCAGCCGGTCGTAAGCCACCAGTTGGTCATCATCGAAGCCGTAGGGGCCGGTGCCGATCACGACGGAGAAGGGGGTCAGGGCTACATGATAGGATTGGCGGTTGTCCAGCAGCGGTAGCGCCCACATCTCCTCGGCCTCGGCATTGAAGGCCACGAGCCGTGTGCGGGTGGATGTCGCACCACTTTCTTCGTCCAGCCGAGTCTCGACGGCCGCCGCAACCGCCATGATCCCATCTGTCACGATCTGCCCACTAGATTCGCCCAAGCCCAATTCGTTCCACAGCACCGCACTCGATTCGACCCGTCCGTTTTGCGTACCCACCCACACAAAGCGACCATCAGCCATGATGATTGCCAGCCGGTCACCGGCGACCGCCGCAGAAGCAGGTCGCGAAATATCCTCCCAGGTCCACAGTTCGCGTAGTGCCTCCACACCGACCGGGTCAGCCAGGGTGATTGCTGGGGGTGGGGTGGTCGCTTCGGGGCTGGGCGTCTCGGTGAGGGTGGGTGTTGGTTCGGGCGTTGCTGTATGGACGAAAGTACCCGGCGGCAGTGTGAATAGATCAGGTGCGAGGGGTTCATTGTCTACGGCTACAGCGCAGGCGCTCAAACCGAACAGCCCGACGAGTGCGAGCAGGGCAAGGCCGCAACGGCAGAAGACCCAGCGCTGCCTCATACACCAGCCAGGTCGGCTT
>JAADYZ010000186.1 GCA_010092775.1 Chloroflexota bacterium | reverse complement strand
GGGTTGGTGTCGGAGCGTTCGCAGTTGGATTGGCAACCACAGACTGCCCCGGCGCGTCCGAGCTAGCCAAGGGGCTAAAAGGAGAAAACAGGAACAGCCCACCAGCTACGCACAACATCAAGGCGCCCATCAGTGCGACCATCCCAGCGAAAATGGGGGCGGCCCGCGGGACGATACCGTCAGGGTGCTTGGCGCTCAGTTCGGCCCGACGCTGCGGCGTTTTTTGGGAGAGTTGTCGCTTCTTCGCCATCGGCTGACAGCTTAGCGCAGGCCTGTCTGGCTGTCAAACTGCGCCGAGGCGGCTTGCTTCTCGGCTTTATTACAGAGCCACTTCCGTCCAGTTGACTAGAGCACAAGGCGTATGCTATCATCTGCGCAGGTTCTAAACCTCATGATTGCGCCAGTTGACCCTTGCAGAGCATCACGCCATCAACGCAATGACGACGCGCTGTGAATGCTGCCAAGATCGAAGGAGAGAAGTTGTCTATGTCCAAATCACGCTCTGAACAGATGGTAGACCGTCTCCGTGAAATGGGCCGTGCAGAAGGTGTCGAGGCATCGGCGGTTGTCAGTGTTGACGGATTGATTATGGCATCGGCTTTGCAAGCAGGCGTTGAGGAAGACCGCGTCTCGGCGATGTCTGCGGCCATGCTGTCGCTCGGTGAACGTATCGCCAGTGAATTGGGGCGCGGCGTGTTAGATCAGGTTTTCATTCGGGGTGGCACGGGCCTTGTGCTGCTCTCGGCGGTCGGTGAGGAAGCGGTGCTGACCCTGTTAGCACGTGAAGACGCCAAATTAGGGCTGCTTATCCTGGAGATGAAGCGCGCTTCGGAGGATCTCTCGAAGCTGCTGTAGGATAAGCCAGCAACGACTATGACATCAGCAACTGCGGGGAGGCGCCGACACCAGCGCCTCCTCTTCTATTAGGTGGGAAGGAGTCAAGCTAGCCGATGCCAAAATATATCTTCTGTACAGGTGGAGTGGTCAGCTCGGTTGGTAAAGGCGTGACTGCCGCTGCCATCGGGCGCATCTTGAAAGCACGCGGCTTGAAGGTCACGCTGCAAAAGATGGACCCCTATATTAACGTGGACCCCGGCACCATGTCGCCCTACCAACATGGTGAAGTCTATGTGACTGCCGATGGAGCGGAGACCGACCTTGACCTGGGCCACTATGAGCGCTTCGTTGATATTGAGCTGACGCGGGCGAGCAACTTTACAACTGGGCAGGTCTACGCCGAGGTCATTAGTAAGGAACGTAGCGGCGATTATCTCGGTGCGACCATCCAGATGATTCCGCACATCACCAACGAGATCAAGCGGCGGATTGTGCGCGCCTCGCATGTCAATGGCGAAGACGCCGACATCGTGATTGTTGAGGTGGGCGGCACCGTTGGGGACATAGAGAGTTTGCCCTTCCTGGAAGCAATCCGGCAAATGCGGCGTGATGTGGGGCGCGAGAATGCACTTTACATTCACGTGACCTTCTTGCCCTATATTGCCGCAACGGGTGAGCTGAAGACCAAGCCGACCCAGCACAGTGTCCGCGAACTACGTGGCCTGGGCATCCAACCGCGGGTGATTATTGCCCGTTCGGACCACCCGGTGACAAAAGAGGTCAGCGAGAAGATCGCCTTGTTCAGCGACGTGGAGACGCGTGGTGTGATCCCGCTGGTGACGACCCCACACCTCTACGAGGTGCCCTTGCGACTGGAGGAAGCCGGGTTAGGTGATTATCTGGCGGAAGCGCTCTCATTGAATGTGCAGGCACCCGACCTCAGCGAGTGGCACGATCTGCTTGAGCGCATCCGCAGCCCGAAGCCCAAAATCCGCATTGCGATCGTTGGGAAGTATACCTCGCTACACGACTCCTATCTGAGCGTGCGTGAGTCCATTTATCACGCAGCGGTTGCGAACCAGCATGATGTGGATGTCGAATGGATTTATTCCGGCGACCTGGAGAAAGGCAAAGGATGGGAACGCTTAGAGGGCGTGGCAGGGGTTGTCGTGCCAGGTGGCTTTGGCTATCGGGGCATTGAAGGCAAGATTCTAGCAGCGCAATGGGCACGCGAAAACCAGGTGCCTTATCTTGGGCTATGCTTGGGCATGCAGGTGATGTGCATCGAATACGCGCGCCACGTGCTGGGCTGGGATGATGCTAACAGCACCGAGTTTGACAATGCCACCCAACACCCCGTGATCGATCTAATGCCGGAGCAAAAAGAGCTTTCCGACAAAGGTGGTACCATGCGGCTGGGACACTATGCCTGCCAACTGGTGCCAGACAGCCATGCCCATACAGCTTACCAGGTTGGCGGCCTGATCTATGAGCGGCATCGGCATCGCTGGGAACTCAACAATCAGTTTCGCGAGGCCTTTGAAGAAGCCGGGATGTGCTTCAGTGGGCTATCGCCGAATGGAATGCTGGTCGAGATTGCTGAGATCGAAGATCATCCCTTCATGCTTGGCAGCCAGTTCCACCCGGAATTTCAGAGCCGCCCAAACAAAGCGCACCCGCTGTTCAGTGCTTTCATCCAGGCGGCAGTTGAGCACAATAAGCAGACCGGACAACCCTAGCAGAAGCGGGAAGGCGATTTTTATATGGAGTGACGCGAATGGCGCGCTGCTCCATTTTTGTTTACGATGAGGGTAGATCGCAGATGCTAGCTTGCCAGAGGACAACAATCGTGTCTGACGAACTACCTCTAACCCTCAAAGCGCGGCCCTCCGCCTTCATTCGCCACAAGAAGGGCTTGATCGAAGTACGCACCTTGCCGGGTGCAACCTGCACAATCCGGGCGATATACTCAACTGGTCGGCACCCACGTTCGCTGCCCAAAGAGCCAGTCAAAGCCAACCGAAAAGGCGTAGCCGCCTGGCACTGGCGCATTGGATCGAGCGGAAGTCGGCTTGATGTGACGGTTTGGGCCTGGCACAACGACTATGAAAGCAGCCACGCTAAACTACACATCAGCATTGACGACATCCAACAGGTGCCGCTTTTCGAACTGGCTGACTTAGAAAAGACTTAGCATGACCTATTTTGGTTTTCTACTGACCTTTATCGTCCCCGTGATTGTGTTCCTGGCCCTGTTGGTCTGGGACGATCATCGCAAGGGCCTGAAGAATCCTCAAGCCTTGCAAGGTCGCCCGCCGATTTGGACATTAATTGCACATGTGATCGTCGCTCTTGTCTACACGACCCCCTGGGATAATTATCTGGTTGCTACTCGCGTCTGGTGGTACGACGACAACCTGGTCACTGGCATATTGATTGGCTGGGTGCCGATTGAGGAGTACACCTTTTTCTTGCTGCTGCCCCTGTTGAGCGGCCTCTGGCTCATCTGGCTGAGCCGTCGCCTAACGCCACCCAGCAGTGCGGCCCCAGACAAGCCGCGCATGCGTTTGATCGTGACGGGCATGATTGGTGTGATCTGGCTGGTGTCTACGGTGATTCTGCTGAGCGGCTATCAACCTGCGGCCTATATGACCCTTCTGCTGAGTTGGGCGCTGATCCCGATCATGATCCAAACGATTTTCGGAGCCGACATCTTGTGGCATCATCGCACCTTGATCGGTGTCGTCATTGGAACAACGGTGCTGTACTATGCAGCGACCGACGCCATCGCTATCAGTCAGGGCACCTGGACGATCAGCCCAGACCAGTCGCTGCCCCTGTTGATCGGTGGCATCCTGCCGATTGAGGAGTTCGTCTTCTTCTTGATGGTCACAACTCTGGTGACAATGGGGATGGTGCTGGTCATGGCGCGTGAGAGTCAGCCCCGCTTCCAGCGTTGGGTAGAGGATCGACTTGCACGACCCACGACGCGTCAATCTAGTTCGGATGCGGCTGGGAACGAAGCGAAGTAGTCGCTAAGCGAGGTCTTCAAGGATCATACGGGCGGCCACTTTGCCAGACAGGGTCACCATCGGGACGCCGCCGCCGGGGTGGCTTGTCCCTCCGGCGAAGTACAGACCTTTAACGTGCCGACTCCGGTTGTGCGGACGGCGAAAAGCAGCCAGCGGATTGTTAGATGAGGCCCCGTAGAGGGCACCGCGATAAGCCGCCGTCATGTCGGCGATGTCGAGCGGAGTGAGGATTTGCATTTCTGCCACCTGATCGGCCACATCCAAGCCGAAACGCCTCATCGTCTCAAACACGACATCTTGATAAGCCGCTCCCACCCAATCGCTGCCTTCGTCAAGCGGTGGCGCGTTGATCAGCACAAACCAGTTCTCGTAGCCTGCTGGTGCATGGTCGGCATCGACTTTGGATGAGATATAGATGTAGACGGTTGGCTCAGTGGGTGGCACAGCGCGCTTGAAGATGTCATCAAACTCCTGCTTGTAGTCCGATGAAAACAAGATATTGTGTTGGGCAAGCTGCGGAGTGCTACCAGCCACCTTGAGTAGCATCACATAACCCGACACGGAAGGCTGACGCTTGAGCAAAGTCCGTTTGACCGCTCTGGGTAGGCTGCCATCCGGCAGCAGGTGTTGTGCCACATGGGCGACATCAAGATTGGCGAGCACCACTTGAGCGGGTTGTATCTGTCCATCCTCTAGCTCAACGCCGACGGCCCGTCCATCGACAACGAGAATCTGCTTAATAGCACAGCCTGTGTGGACTTTCACGCCTAGCTCTTCAGCCAGAGTCTTGAGCGCTTCAGCAATCTGATAAATGCCACCCTGCGGATACCACACCCCACCGGTCAGTTCGACATGAGAGATGACGTTGAGTGTGGCAGGCGCTTGGTAGGGGTTGGCCCCGACGTAGGTGCCGAAGCGCCCTAGAAGCTGACGCAAGTGTGGGCTGCGCACAAAGCGGCTGATGGCCCCGTACATGCTGCGCAAGGGGTCAACACGCGGCCACTCGTAAATGGGGACGCGCAGAAAACGCCCGATGTTGGGCGGATCGTTATAGATGTAAACCGGCCCGGTGATGCGATGGATGCGCGCAGCGTAGGCAAGGAAGGCCATGTAGCCTTCGACGTCGCGTTCGTCAAGCTGGGCGATCTGTTCGGCCATATGGGCAAGATCGCGCGTCGCATCCAATACGGTGCCATCTGGGTAGAAATAGCGGGTCAAAGGCTCCACGGGTAACAGGGTCAGATAGTCTTCCAGGCGGCGCCCAGCGCTCTCGAACAGCTCTTCAAACACGTGGCGCATCGTGATCACCGACGGACCAACATCAAAGCGGCAGCCACCAAAGCGGATCTCGTTCATTTTGCCGCCGACCTGGGCGTTCTTCTCGTAGATGGTGACCGACTTGCCAGCAGCGGCCAAGCGAATAGCTGCGCTCAAGCCGCCAATCCCCGCGCCAATGATCACAATGAGTTCATCTGTATCCATAAAACCATCCTCATCCCTGGCGAGCGCGTTGAATAACACGACCCTTCCACAAAGGTCCGCCATAACGCCAATACCAATAGACTGATCGCGCCGCGATTTGGGTCATCAGGATGACGGACACAGGCATCAACAGCGCGTCGATGACCCGGCTGCGTGTGGCGGCGGCGGCCAAAGCCCGCACACCGCTCCCTAAGGCGATGAGCAGCAGCGGCCAGCTGGGATACACGCCTAAGGGATCGGATAGCCAACCTAGCGCCAACCACAGCCAGGGCCCCAGGAAGACCAGCCAATGGAAAAGGGCACCAAAGGCCAGGAAGAGCACACTCTCGCCATAGCCCGCCAGGATATTCTTGGCGTAGCCATCGCGCACTTGCGGCCATGTTTCGTACATACGGCAGCTAATCAGTCCCGCTCCGTCGGCCACCCGGAGACGCAGCCGCTGCCGTTTAATGCGGCGTGCCAACAGCATATCTTCTAGGACGGTATCCTTAACCGCTTCATGCCCACCGATCGTGTCATAAGCTCTACGGCGAAAGGCCAGGCATTGACCATTCGCGGCAGCGAAAACATCCCAGGATAGATGATGAGTCGCCAGGACGGGCAGGTAGGTCATGATGGTGAAGCCCATCAGTGGCACAACGAGTCGTTCCCCCCAGGTTTCAGTATGCTGAGTTGGCCACACCGCCAGCAGGTCGGCTTGCGTCTCGGCCATCAACCCCACAACCGCGTCGAGTGCGTTGGGAGCCCAACGCACATCCGCATCACTGAAGATGATGATCTCACCCGTTGCAGCCTGACTCAGTTGATGGCAAGCCCAATTCTTGCCTGCCCAGCCTGGTGGTAGGGGGCGACCAGACAATATCTGCAAGCGTGCATCGCCGTCAGCCGCCTGTTCAGCAATCGCTCTGGTGTCGTCGGTGGAATTGTCATCGAGGACGAGCAATTCCAGGTTAGGAAGGTTCTGAGCTAGAATGCGGCGGACTGTCTTACCGATTACGGCGGCTTCATCACGAGCAGGGATCAGGACGCTGATGCGCAAACCGAAGTCTTCTAGTTTGGTGGGCTGAAGCCGATAGAAGATCAAAGCGTTGAGGCTACCAACCGCTACCATATAGAACAGCGCGGCTGTCACGAAACCAGCCAGACCTAAAACAAGGAGGTCTCCAACGGCCATCACGACGCTGCTTGCTTGCCCGGACGCAGGCGTCTAGCGAGACGTTCTACCCACTCATGCACACCGGGCGGCTGCTGGAGGTCCTCCCGATAGCGCCAGGCGAGCAGGGCTGCATTGAGCACCCAAACCACCCCCATCACCCAATCGATGCGAGCAGCGAAGACAAAATAAGCTAGCAAACTGATCATCGTGAACAGAACCGCCCAGCCACTGACCCGCACACTGCTATACCAGTAACCCAGCATAATGCCCATGACGGTTGGCCCCTCCCAGATGGTCAGTCCGCACCAGGTACCAAAGGTCGAGGCGACCGCTTTGCCGCCTTTGAACTTGAGAAAGGGTGAGTAGGCATGGCCCAGCAGCGGGGCAATCGATGCGGCGACCAGCGCCCAACCATCAATTCCTATAACAAACTTAGCGATGCCAATTGGGATGGCCGCTTTGAAGCCGTCCAAGAGACCGGCCACAATCCCCCAACCGAGCCCTGCCGATGCAATGACGTTGGTGGCACCCGGGTTGCCATCACCGACGTCAGATAGATCACTTTTGGTCACTGCGCGGGCGATGATTACGGAGTAAGGGATCGAACCACTGACTAAGCAGATGGCGATCCACAGCAGGGCTTCGGCCAATGGACTCACGCTTGGACCTTTCCACCCCGCAGGACGGGCAGCAGCAGCAAGCAGCCCATCCCTAGGAAACCGAAGAAAGCCGGACCAGGCATGCCCCATAAAATGGCCACACCGATACTTTGCAGCACCCAGGTGGTCGCATAGATCAAGATGAAGGGCTTGGTCAGGAAGGACTCAGGCTTCACGATCCACTCGATGAGCAGGGTGACCAGCGCAGCGGTTAAGAACCATCCGAGGTAATTGGACAACGGGATGCCAAAATAGGCACCGCCGTTTTGCCATTCCCACAGACCCCAGTTGACCATTTGTGGATCGAGGAACAGGTCCCAAGCGACCATCGCCAGGGCACTCAACGCGATGAAGGCGGGGCCGCGGAAGCGCCCAACCAGCCGACTGGCGACCGCCCAGGCCGGAGGAAGCATCATCAACCAGGCCAGTGGGATCAACAGTGGGACGTGCGCCAATTGGGGCTGCAATTTGGCGGTGTAGTCGTAGACGCCGAAGGGGACGCCTGTAGCTGTGCCGATGGCTTCCACCAACCAGGTCACCATTGCGACGATCAGAACGGTCGTCAATACCTTTGAGTGCGACCAATGGCGCAGCAGTTCGCTCAAAACTGCGGCTGTCTGCAAGAGGACGCTCAGAATGATGCCATAGGTCAGCGCTGGGTCGCCTAAAGTCCAGTTGACAATTGGCAGTGCGATCATTGTTAGCAGCCAGGCCAAGACCAGCCAGCGGAAGATATTACCGGCAGATAACCAGGCATCTAGGACCCAATCAGCGGTTTCATGCCAGGGGCTGGGAAGAGCAAGCTGCTGCAAACGGCGGCGGATCGGTGACATGATCAGGCTGCGGCCTCCCGAATTGACGCGGCGAAGGTCAGGACTTCAGACCGAACAGCATCCTAAAAAGGGAGGGTTGGATCGAGGAGATTGTGCTCACCCTCCAACTTGACTAGCCTGGGAGCTTGCGGTAAGCGCGCGATCAGTCGATCGGTATCAGCAGGCAGTGCGACAGGATCGTGAACGCCTTGAAAGATCACCATTGGCACCCGTACTTGTGATGCTGCCTGGAAGCCTTTTCGACCTGCCGTAACCACCTGGTCAATCACGCGCAGTGGGATCGGCGCGTTGCGGATTCCCTCTTGCACTTCAGGGTCGTCGAGGTTCGCATCGGGGAAGAAGTTGTGGATACCTTCGCGTACTTCTTCATTCTCAAAATCAAGCGGGATAACTCGAAACGGTTTGACCTGCTTCATCAAACGGATTAAGGGCCAGGCCAGCCGGATATTGCTATCGGCCAAACGGTTAAACGGGGCGAACAGGATCAACGCATCGACGGCTTTTTCTGCGGCGACTTGCAGCGATAAGGCCGCACCCGTCGAATTGCCGATCAGGATCACAGGACGATGGCCTTGCTGCTGCAGTTCAGCTTGCGCCGATTTGACCGCATTCAGCCAATCGCTGTGGCTGCGCTCCGTGGCCTGCTCGATTTCCGGCCCTAAACCCGGCAACAGGATGCCACGTGTGGTCCAGCCCTGGTCATGTAGGGCCTGCGCAAGGGGGCGCATCTCGGACGGGGTGCCGGGGAAGCCGTGCGTCATGACGGCAGCGGGCTGGCCCCCATTCATGAGAAAAGGCTGGTGCTCAGGACCTTGGAAGGCAGACAGACTGGGCAGCATTAGACTTCAGGCTTATTCTGTAATTCCGCCAGGCTGAGCAGATCGGTTACGAAGAGGAAGCTACCCTGGATGAGTACGCCAATGCCGTGACCACGCGCCTCTTCGTTTTCGCGGCCTCGCGTTAGCAAGATCGCTGCCCCCGTAAGCAGATAGCCTATATTCAGCCCGGTGTTGATCCACAGGATGCGGCGCAGGTTCTCAGTCTCACGTGCTTCTGTCTCAGGAGACATGGCCTCAGGATCAGCCATGCGCTGGTTGGCAGCCCGCAGTCCAAAGATCGCGATCAGCCCATCAATCGCACCCCAAGTGATGTTCTGGATACCTAGGCCGCGCCCAATGGCCTTCCCGCTGGCCAGGGTCACCAGACCTGCCACGATGCTTCCCACACTCCAGATCAGCAGGCGCTGTGAGATGTGCTGCTGAAAATCCCAGATGTTGCGACGGCGTTCAATATAGGCCGTGTCAGGTCGCTCGATGACCGCGACCTTGATCTCAATATCGTTTGCGTTGTTCATGAGGTTTGCCTATCGATAATCTCAGCCAGCTGTCCGCTGGTCTCAACTCCTGCATACTTGCCGACACCCTGAAATACAGGTGTTTGTGTTGTCAGGTTAGTCAGACGGACCTTAACGTCGCTAGTCATGCTTTCTGCTACACGCTGAATCATATCAACTGTGTCAGGCGCGTGCAGCACGCCTGCCGTCTGACTGCGCTGTACTTCGACGTCGAGTTGATAGCGATCCCGGCTGTCCGGATGAGCTGGCCCGACCAGGCTCACATCGACGGCCAGGTCGCTGACGATGAGGCGAGCAAGTGATGCGCCTGTGTAGGTCGTAAAGCGATAGAGGACTTGCTCGTGCCAGAAGCCCACAATGAAGCCTCTAAACTGCGAGAATAACCAGGGGATCGTCGCGACTGAGAGGGTCAAGCTGGTGCCGGGCTGTTCGAAGTGATTCGTTTGGAGCCACACATGGGCCGATGGAAAGGCGCGACCCCAGTCCTTCTCTATGTAGCCGCGTCCACCGTCGAAGGAAGCCGCTTGGCCGTTGACCGTTAGCCCACCAGAGACCGCATGATCCAGGCCAAGCACACCATGGTAGGTCTGCATGAAGGGCACGAAGGCGTACCAGCCCATGATGCCCGGCGAAAAGGTGGTGACTGGCCAACCAATCGGGCGCTCGAAATGAAGCTCGCCTTGCATTTGGCGCTGCTCGTCAGAGATGTCTAGCGTGATGGTGTCGAGTTGGAAGTGATTGGGGCCAACCCATACGTCGAAAGTATCTTCGGCAGCGCGAAAATCCCCAAGTGCATAGCGATGGTAGGCGGCCTGGCCGGTAGCGCCATCAAGCGTTTGTACAAAGCTGTGAGAGGTCTCAGGCGTCTGACCGTAGAACACCCCTGGAATAACGGCATAGCGATGTTTGGCATCGGCATCGATCACTTTGAAGTACCAACCTTCAAAGTAATTGCGGTCTTTGCCCCGCCCTTGGTAGACAGCGGGCTTCCAGAGGGTGCGCCAGCCCATTAGAAGCGGCCTTCCATTGAAGACTCATAACCGGTCAGTTCGACATACCCAAAGCCGCGAAGGACATTACCGCCTTGCGTGGCTGTGATCTCGACAGCACCCTCCCAGTAGACCGTCGAGACATCCATCTCTTGGTCAACGACGAGTGGGTCGATCTCTATCACCAGATCGAGGGTCGGTAGAGTGACTCGCCAGCCCGCCGGGTAGACGGCCTCGCTGTTTGGGCTTCGCCAGGTATCGAGTACTTCAATGTTGTAATCGCCGTCAGCGTAGCTCAATAGGGTCGTGCTGCCATCTTCTGCCACATAGATGCCCTTCGACAACGCATCAATGCTGCCGTCGGCGCGCCGCACATGGTAGAACATCAACTCAGTGTCGTTCTCAAGCTGCACAGCGAACCAATCCCAGCCAATTTGATCCTCATCAAGGGCGCTCGTGCTGTGCTCGTGATCCATCCAACTCCACCCGCTGATCTCGAATTCTTGGCCCTCGACCCAAACTGATCCTTCGCTTTCCAAGCGAGTCAGGCTGTAGTAGTAGGACGCATTGCCAGGGTCGCTGCCTTTGCGACTGTAACCCTGATCGCCCTGGAAAATCGGCCCCTTGCGATCAGACATCAGCAGATCCAACCTAATTCCGTCAGCTTCAACCTGCATACGGTACTCACCTGGGCTGAGTTCTTCGACGGTCCAGTCTTCCAGCCAGATGCGAAACGGTGGCGACTGTGCTCCTGCTAAGTCGGCGGCTCCGCGTGAGAGGCGTTC
>JAADYZ010000022.1 GCA_010092775.1 Chloroflexota bacterium | reverse complement strand
GGGCGGGCCGGTGGAACAGGTGGCGCAGTGGATGGCGCTGACGCGACAACCGGTGGAGCTGCCATTGCTGGTGGTTGGGCGGAAATGGGCTCGTCTCTTGGTTCTTCAACGTGTTCACTTAAATCTGCAGGTGGGGCTGGCTCTTCGATCTCCTCGACGGGGGGAGGTGGTGGTTCTGGTGCAACGAAGGGACGTGGTGTTGCATCTTCCAGTCCCCCGGTCGGCACACTAATGGGCTGCCAATCACTAACCACGCGGGCCAAACGCTCACGCTGATAGACATCGGCGAAAACCTCTTGCCATGCCTTGAGCGGTGGGCAGTCTTGCAAGGTATCGGAGAACCACATCTGATCAAACAAGTCGGGTAGGCGCTCATCGATATCGCCCAGTACACGCCGCATCAATCGATAATCGTCAGTGTCTTGCTGCATCTCGTTGACGGCGAAGAAATGCTCTTCATCAGCGGCCCGCCGGATGTTTGGGTCAAACCAACCAGCCATTTCGATCATCAAAATCGCCCCCGCGAAGCGATCTGCCATCGGGTGCCACAGCCCTTGGGAGGAGGTTTTGTGAGCGTAGCCATCTGTGCCCATTGGAACGGCGCTAGGCCGATCAAAATCGGGTGCGTAAAGGTCCTCAACGTCAATGAGGTGGGCGTGCGCTTCCCCGGTGGTTGAATTGTGGCTGATAATGACATTAGCCGCCGAGATGTCGCAGTGAGCCAAGCCTGACTCCTCCAAAGCAGCCAGAACCTGAGCCACCGCGTTGGCAAAGTTGAGCGCCGTCAGCCGGTCTAGCGGACGCTCCCCAATCACCATATCGTACCAGGTCGAGCCACTGATCCAGGGCATGAGCACCGCATATTCCAGATCGGGATAGACGCCCAACACGTCACTATGAATGGGTTGGTGCAAGCACTGACGCGCGCACACTTCCAGCCCTGGCCAGGATGCATAGCGAGCGAGCTTATCGCAGACCTCAACCAACTCGGAGACGCGAAAGGCTAACTTGAATTTCTTTAATGCATAGAGGCCTGCGCCATTTTCTGCCGATACCTGAAAGACAAACGCTTTACGGCCTTCTTGCCCAAAGGCAAAGGTCGGGACGGCAGGGTGGGGCATCACCTGATAGCCGTAGCCACCGATCGTCACACGCTCATAGGGGGAAGGATTAAACTCACTCATGGCTGTTTCCCATCATTCCTTTAAGACTGATCAACAATATCAACACGAATAGGGACGCTCCACAAACTGGCCTGGCTGTTCTCATCAACCGCCTTGACCCGATAGTAAACGACACCTGGCGCTCCACCATCGACTTCGAGTTTCTGTTCGGGGTGGAATACACGCACGGTCTTTGTCTTATCAGGATCAAAGGTGCTGGTGCTCGATGATTGAATCTCATAAAACTGGGAGCCTAGCACACCTTTCCAGGTGACCTCATAGCGGCTGTTGGCCGCCACCGGATCGCGCTGCCACATCCGAGGTGGTGGCGGGCGGCGCAGCACGATGTGTGCGGAGTCGCTGTAATCACTGTTGCGAGCACCCTTGCTGGCCCGCACACGGAACCAATACTCACCACTGGAAGGGGGATGGAACAAGCAGCTCGTCTCTTCCATCGGCTCAGACCAGGTGATTTGCGTGAAGGCTGCATCCCGCGCGACTTCAATCAGGTAGCTCGTTGCCCCTTCGATCCCCGTCCAACTGAGCTTGACCACGCCCTTTTCGTCGTATTCAGGCTGTTCAAGGCGAGGTGCCCCTAGTGGCGGACTAAGCCGTACTGGTTGGCTGGCGAGCCAATCACTCTCGATACCCCCGGCTTCGGCACGGACCCTGAAGATAAGCTCCAAGGCACCATCTGGTACATCAACTGCGGTTTGCACCTCATCGCCTTCGTAGGCCAGCTCAAACTGATCATCGTTGGCTGGCACTGAAGCCATCTCAACACGATAGGTCGTTCGCCCGCCGATTGCTCCCCAGGCCAGGTTGATTTGCTGGTTGGGTGCATCCAGCTTGGCTTCAATCCATCCCGGCGATGGTGCCTCGACCCGGATGTGCACTGCGTTGCTCCAGGGGCTGTCCCCACCACGATTCGTACCACAGACCCGCACATAGACGGTCCCCGGCTCGCGACGGGCTACAGTGAGGCTGGTTTCATTTTGTGAATACACGCGGGCATTATCGAAGCTCGCGTCTTCAGAAGTCTCTATGATATAGCTGGTTGCACCAACGACTCCTGTCCACGAGAGCGTATAGACATCGTCGTCATCAGGCCCTTCAAGGCTCAATTCTGGCGCATCAGTGGGCGCAACCGGTGCGATCTGCACCCGTTGGACGTTACTCCACTCGCCGCAGCCAAAATCGTGGCAGGCCCGCACCCGATAGCTGTAGTCACCGACCGCCTGACTCGTGAAACTGATGGTGGTGTCTTCAACCCGGATAAGCTCTTCTTCTCCGGAGGCCTGCTCAACCTGTTCCAACTCATAGTAGGTTGCTCCGGGGACAGGCTGCCAGCGCAGATCGTAATTGCCTGGTGTGTAACCATAGCTGGGATTCCCTAACTGAGACTTGGGCGGTGGCGGCAGGACGATCTCAACGGATTGGGGGTCACTCCATGGGCCTTCACCGCCATCTGACTTCGCTCGTACTCGATAATAATAGGCTCCAGGCTTGCTCTGATGCATTGGCACGGACCACGAAGTCCCTCGTCCGTCATAGACAACGACGGCATCACTGAAATCCTCTTCACGAGCTTGTTGAAGCGTGTATTCTAACCCTTCGCCTTCGGCCTCCCACTGGAGGATGGGAGCCTGCTCCGGGTTGATCACGGTCAACTGCGGCGCAACAGGCGGCGGATAGGCCACTCGCGTCTGGCGGAGGTCGCTCCAGGGTGTCACGATTCCACTGCGCAGGATCGCCCGTACTCGATAATAGTAATGCCCCGGTGACTGCCCATTTGAGGATCGCCAACTGAGTTGGTCTGCTGGCACGTCGATCACCTTGGCATCGGGCAAAGCGGGATTGGTGCCCTCTTGCAGTAGGAAGCGCGGCATGGGCTCCTGTAGGGCATCCCCACTGTCTCCGCGCTGCCAGGTCCAACGGATTTCGTAGCTGCTTTGACCGGTCGGATTCCAGATTGGCTCCAAGTGCGGACGTTCCGCATCTAGATCAGGCTCATCCGGATTTGGGTAGCCTTCGTAGCGGGGGGTGCGCAGCACCACATCGATAAACGAAACATCATCACTAGTCGGCAGGCGTGCCCCCAGGTAAATCTCTCGGTTGAGCTTGCTATCAGAATAGCCCAAGAGATCATGAGCATGAGCCATCAGACCATCACTAAAGGAGGTAACCCGTCCAACCCCCTTCAACTCGTGCATCCAGGCGGTCATCTGACCGCGCACCCCTTGCACTGTCGACCAGCGATTAGCGTTCTCCCAGCGCCCCCCAATATCAAGCTCCTTGCCCATCTCATCCCGCACGTGGATTTGCGTGTCGCCCATCCAGAACACCGAGACCAATCCATTGGGGATCAACTCACTGGGATAATCGATGCGTGCGGCAGCGAAGATGGCCTCGCTGCCATATGCTCGCTGGGATTCCAAGGCCTGACGGATCAAACCGGTGACCTCAGAGGGAATCTCATATTCTTCGACTTCATGTTGGGCCTGCTTCTGAATGCGATTCAAGAAGCTCACGGCTGCTTCACTAAGGGCGGAAGGGCTGCCATAGTACTCAATATCTAAAGACCATAACCAATCGAGTAGTTGATCACCCACAATCCGCGCGGCCAGATTGCCGCAAAAGGATGAGCCAACACCATCGGCCACCACAAAGGTTAAGCGTTGATCGTTGTAGCGGAAGCACAAATAGTCCTGGCCTTCCACCTGATTGTTGATGCTGTCACTCGATCTCGAATAGGTGTAGCGTACGTAGGCACCGTTCGTCGAGACAAAGGTCACGGGTGTTTCGATGTTCTGCGGAACCGTCTGGGTACGGATGGGGGTTCGCTTGGATGGATTGAAGAAGCTCATAACTCGGTTATCTCACTCAGAATAGTAGGGCTGAGAGTTGCGACAACAGCGGCCAGCCAGACACTGCATCGATGGTCAGGGCAGCACCAAGCCCGGTCAGCGCAATGCCAAGCAGGCTGGTCGTGACAAGCTGGCGACAGCCCTGCAAACAGCCGTCCATGCATCCACGACAGCCAGCACGCTGCGGTTTGGCATCCTGTGTTGGGCCGGTCGCTGTGCTTTTCGACTGCGGTAAACCGGCAGACATGTACGCTGGCGGCGGCGTTTCCTCCGCCAGCAACGCTGGATCAATTGGCGCCCATTCCGCCACCGGCTCGCGGGGCAGCATGTCGAGCAGATCATACCATGTTTTCAGGGGCGGGCAGCGCTCTAGATTGGCCGAACGCCACACCTGTTCGAAGGTCTCCGCAAAGCCAGGATCGTAAACCCGCAGCATGTCGCGCAGGACGATATAGCGCTCGCTGTTGGGGTCTTGTAGCTCCTTCGGATCGAAGTAGCTTTCGCCCCAACACATCTTGCGGATTTCCGGTTTGGCCCAGCCGAGCATCTCTGCCAACAGTAAAGCCCCGGCAAAGCGATCCCCTACAGGCCCCCATTGGCCGGTCTTGGCGGCTGCATAATGTGCATAGCCAATCGAACCGGTCGGCACGAAAGGGGGAGGAGCGACGTGCGGCGTGTAGAGGTCTTCCACGTCAATCAGATGAACGTACTTCAGGCTTGGCTCAAGGATCACGTTCCCGCTGGATAGATCACAGTGCGCCAGGTTGTTGAGTTCCAGTGCGTAGAGCACCCATGACATGCTCTCAGCTAGCACACGGCTCTGGTCCAGGGTGGTCCGCTTGCGCTGCTGGAGGAAGTCGAACCAGGTCTCACCCTCAATCCAGGGCATCAGCATCGAGAAATTCAAGTCTTCATGCTGCGCAACCACATCAGGATGTGAATCCTCTGTCAGGACAGTCTGGCGGCAAACACGCATACCGGGCAAATCCGCATAGATCGAAATAGCATCTGCCGCCTCAATCAACCCAGGGTGGCGGAACACCGGACGGAACACCTTGAGTGCATAGCTCTCGCCACCACTCTCCACCCGAAACACAATCGCATGACGGCCTTCCTGGCCCCACACCAACGACGGCACGACGGGATGCGGCGCGAAGGTGAACGTCTGATCTTCAATCAGCAGTTGTGTTCTTAAGTCTGGGTTGAACATATGCGCTCTAGCGGTCCTCGTCCACCATCGACATCGACGCCTTAGGCCGTGCCATCAGGAATGTCATCCCCAAGTTGATTTTCAAGCTCATCCAGCAGCCGTTCGATCATTACCATCGCCAAGCGCGCATTCGTTAAACCTTCAAGCACGGCTTGCCGCCACAGTTGAATCTGCTGCTGAGTCGAGAGTTTCATCTCTTCCAACACGCGTGGGTCGATCTCGGGCATCTCAGCAGGCTCTGGGATCAGCGGATCAGCCGCAGGGAACAACGGGCTCCATCCGGCCACCGCTGGGCTATTGGGTGGCGGTGGAGGCAGTGGGTCCATCTGGGCTACCGGATCGACCTGCTTGGGCAGCTGGTTCATATCAATAGGGCGTGTGTCGTCAGGTAAACGAACGCCAGGCTGCGTCGATGAGTCACCGGCATCACCTGGCGTGTCCTCCGGCCGGGCCGGGTCTTTTGATGGAGCATCCTCTCGCGATGGTGACGCCCGTGACGGTAACATCAAAACACTTTCGATGGGTGATGGCTCAATCACCCGGCTTTCTTCAGCCGGATCGGAGTCACCGACCGTCTCAGGACTGGGAGAGACGCGTATATCGAACAAAGCGGCGTCATCAATCGGCGGCGAGGTCAGCCAATTTTGCATCATCTTGGCCAGGTCCTCATCCGTCGGCACCTTCTCAACACCCAATCCATCAGTGTAGCCAGCCACCCGCGCCACGTGCTTGGCATCACCGACCCAGGTATGGACCGTTCCTTTGGCACCAGTTGTGGCATTCCAGCGCTCGGCAGTGCCCCCCTTCGGGCCCAGGTCCATTAAACGGCCATCAATATCAATCGCAGCGACGGGCGCATCACCCAGCCAACAGATCGCGATCCAGGGCACAGCGGCATCCAGACACACGCGGGCTGCTACAAACATCGCTTCGCTGCCATAATCGCGCTGCATCTCTAGCGCTTGCTTTACAATCGGTGGCAGTTCCGGGGGCAGCGCAAATTCTGCCACTTGCTCGGCAGTGTCCTTCGTAAAATCATCCAGTGCCTCGCCCACTTGCTCCGAGAAGGCCTCATCACTTTCCGGGCGTTCGATCTCCCACAGCCAATCAATCAGTGCATCACCGAGTAGTCGTGCGGCCAGGTCGCCCATAAAGGATTGACCCACGCCGTCGCAGACCGCAAAACTCAGATTGCTGTTATTGTACTGAAAGGTGATGTAGTCCTGACCGACGGTCTCTGCCGCTACACTGTCAGCAGAGCGCGCATACAAGTACAGTGCGGTCCCAAAAGGCGTCTGATGCGTCGTCAGAACCGTCTCTTTGTCCTGAGGGACCACGTGTCGCTTGAGGACCGTCCCATCAGGTCTATTGGTCGCCATCGCGGCTCCCTCTCACTGGTGCATCGCAGGCAGGTCCCGAAGCGCCGGAACCTGCCTGACTTGTCTGATCGTCGCGCAAACCAGGTCTTATGGGGAGACCGGGGAAACCGGGGTAGCACCACTCATGGCGAAGCCCAGTTCAACGATTTCTGGCGTGTTGCCGGGGAACAGCATGCGAGCCCCAGGTGACAGGCGATAGCCCATCTCGGCCATCACGCTGGCGTAGGTCGGGGGCACTTCTGACGACATCCGCATCAGCGTTTCAGCATAGGGTGAGGCCAGCGGCGTCTCATCGGTAATACCATCCCAGTTCTTCGGGTCACTGATCGGAGCGCTGGTCGCCTTGTCAGTCACAAAGATATTCTCGATCAGCACGTTGCCATCTGGCACGGCCATCTGCATGATGCGCTTGGCAATCGGCTCAGGATCGCCACCGCTGTTGTACTCACCATCTGTCATGTGGCAGACCAGCGGAGCCGGACTGTCCTGTAAATTACCGATCTCCTGATTGAGCAGGTTCTCTGCCTCGCGGAACGCGGATGCAGTATCGGTCGCATCCATCGGCTGCAAGCGTGGTACGCCCATTTGGGCCAACTCTGATACCGTCTTGATCCCACCAAGCAGGTCGGTCACCTGCGAGCTATAGGCGAACATCGCCACGCGATAGCGGGGTGCTACGGTGGTCCCTTTAGTGCTGCGCTGTACCATGCGGACAGCCACCTGGTGTAGCGCATCGGACACAACCTCGATCTTCGGCTTGCCACCCAAAGGCTCGCCCATCGAACCACTAACATCCAACAGATAAATGATTAAGGCAGGTGTCTTGCTTGTTGCTGGAACGGTATAAGGCATGGCGGGTCACCCTCTCTTCTTTGCTAGTTACATGCCAATCATCACACTACCAAGCCAAACTCGGCAGTGGGTTTCGCACTCTATTGTACAGATACGTCATTAACGCGGTTGGGTTGCACAGCAGCGATCGCCCTCCCATTAATTGGGGGTGTTGGCCAGCCCGGGCTCAAAACTGGTTAAAGTGTTGCGCCAGTCTTCCGGCAGTGGGATCGACTGCTCAGACTCGTAATCGTAAACAACCTGTACAGTCGTCCCGATAGCGACAATGCCCTTGTCCCGCTCACGGGT
>JAADYZ010000185.1 GCA_010092775.1 Chloroflexota bacterium | reverse complement strand
GTTGAGCATAACAGAATATAATCGAATCTCAAAACGATGCATAGCTGTTCCGCTCCAGCACTCCAACTTCGTTGGGGCACCAGGGCCGCGAGTAAGAGCCCATTGAGGCCAGAGAGATACTTGCAACATTGCACCGTCTCTTGTCTAGAGTTTTAATGCAATCACCTTGTGCCAAGCACTCAACTGAAAGCAAAATATCATGACCTTAAAGTTCGCCATCCTGGGCTTCTTGATGTTCGAGCCGCTCTCTGGCTATGACCTCAAAACCCGCTATTTTGATGGATCGCTCGGTTACTTCTTCCCCGCCGATCAAAAGCAGATTTACCGCGTTTTGGAGCGCCTGGAGCAGGAAGGCTGGGCCAGCAGCAGCGTCGAAATCCAGGAAGGCCGCCCCAACCGCCGCGAATACCACATCACGCCATCCGGCGAAAACGCGCTGCGCAACTGGCTGCGCCAACCACACCGCAGCAAAACGATCCGCTTTCCCTTTCTGGTGCAGCTCTATTTCTCGCGCAGCATTGAGGCCGAAGAAGTGCTGCCCATCCTGGAAGATCAATTACGCCATCACCGAGAGCAGTTGGCCTTTTATCAAGATATTGAACTGCCCGCGCTGGATAATCCAGCCATCGACCTGAAAGACAAGTACGGTGCGATGACTCTCGACTTCGGCATGCGCTTTGAGCAAATGCAGGTCGAATGGCTCGAACAGCTCATGCAGGTCGTTCGCCTGGCCTTACCCGACGAGCAAGACAACACGTAAGTTTCCATTACTGACATTGTCGACCAAATTAAGAAATGTTTAAATATTTGAGACGCGTTTGAGTCACTCTCAGGGCGGGTGTATAATGAGGGTGCTGAGGAAACCCCCGACCTGAGAGGCAAACCGTGGCCGACTCACGCAAAGATAAAGTCCTCATTATCGATCACGACCCGGACGAGCGGGCAACGCTGGTCGAGACGGCCTTAATCCCGTTTGGTTATGATGTCAAACAAACTGGTGATGGTGGTTCCGCCATTACCTTGGTTGGTGCAGAACAGCCCGACGTTATTGTTCTGGACCTTCACCTGGAAGGTTTGGCAGGCTCAGATGTGCTGGCCGCCATTCAAGCCCAGGCAATGGACATCCCGGTGATTGTGTTGGCGAACGAAGGCCGCGAAGACGATGCACTACACGCCTTCCGGCTTGGCGCCAAAGACTATCTGGTCCGCCCCATCCGCGAGACTGAGTTGATCCAATCAATCGAGCGTGCTCTGAAGGAAATCCGCCTGCGCCGCGAACGCGAGTCGCTGGTGGGTGAAGTGCGGCAGGCTGGAAAATCTGCCCAGCAGCGCTTGCAAGAACTTCAGACCTTGATGAGCATCGGCAAGTCAGTGACGGCCCTGCGCAACCTGGACGAGATTTTCGAGCGTGTGGGGCGGGCGGCCATCCAGTTGACCCAGGCCGAAGCAACCGGGTTGATCCTCAAGGAGGATCAGTCTTCTAAATTGATCCTGCAATCGGGCCGCAATCTAAGCCGTGCCCTGCAAGAGAAGATCGGCGAGGCCATCGAAGACGATCTGGCCCAGCTCGTCATGACCTCTGGTGAGGCCTACATCGGCAGCGGCAAAGGACTGGAGAAGTTCAAGCCAGCCCAAGAAGGGGCCAACGCTGTGATCTACGCCCCTCTGCTGATCAACGAACGGCCAGTCGGCATCTTGTGGGTGGCCAACACCCGCCTTGTCTTCGAAGACTTCATGAAGGAACTGGTCACCGCTCTGGCAGATTACGCTGCCATCGCCATCGTCAATGCGCGTCTGTTCAAGACGATGCAAGAACGCTCCCAGCAGCTAGAAGCTGCTAACCAGGCGCTGCGCGACAAAGGCATTGAGGTGGTGACCACCCCTACTGATGGGGAAGCCCTGAATGGGGCAGGGGCCAAAGACCTGGCAGGCAAGCTGCGCGCGCCCCTGACCACCATCCTGGGCAATATGAATCTGTGGCGAACCGGCGAATTGGGGCAAATACCCCTTGGCAATCAGGCCGCCGTCGATGTGATGCATCGCCAGTTGAGCGAAGTCATCTCCATGATCGATGCACTGGTACCACCCGATACGAAGGGCCTCTGAGCTAAAGGCGATCGAATTTGGACGGGGCAACCATTCTTGTAGTTGACGACAATCCGCAAGTCCGTGACTTTCTTGCAGACACCGTACTGCAAGCTGAGGGTTTCAATACCAAGGTCGCCCCAGGTGGGCGCGACGCGCTTGAAATCGCCCTGAACGACCCACCTGATCTGATCATCACTGACTACTCGATGCCCGACATGAACGGCCTCGATCTGGTCGAGACCTTGCGTAAAGCCGGGTCGCGCATCCCTGTCATTTTGATCACCGCCGAAGGCAGCGAGGAAATCGCGGTTCGCGCCTTGCGCCTGGGTGTGATGGATTACTTCATCAAGCCCTTCGATCCGATGGACCTGATCGAAGCGATTGAGCGCGTACTCAGCGCGACTCAAATTGGGGCTGTCCGCGCAGGCGTCCCTGATCAGCGCCGCCTTAGAGCGCTCAACCGCATCATCGAGATCGGTCAATCGAGTTCCTCCTTGCTGGAACTGGATGACCTGCTGAAGAACGTCGTTGAAGCGGCTGTCGATCTCTGTGATGGCGAGATCGGCATCCTGTGGATGAAAGACGCCAACGCCCCAACCCTTTCAGTTCGAGCCTCCGCCAACCTGCGAGACGATCTACACCATATGCAGGTCTCTTCGGGTGAGAGTGCCCCAG
>JAADYZ010000184.1 GCA_010092775.1 Chloroflexota bacterium | reverse complement strand
TCAATTCCAGACACAGCAGATCCTTCTAATCTATTCGACTGTGAACCGCTTCAGCCGCCTGACGGTCCGATAGCCCTTCCACAAATTGCAGGATGAGGAGCAGGCTTCATTGCACGGATGATAGAGCTGGTTGACCGTCATTTGGGTAGAGGAAGGCAAAATCGTCATCTTCGTACAAGCTCCCAAAGGTATCATACAATTCCATATACGCATTGCCTCTTGGAAAAACCGCTCGTGCTACACGTGCGGTCTCCCTGGGAACTTCATATTCGGATTGGGATTGCAATGACATTTTCTCCTGACTGGCTCAATACTTCTCCTATGTTGAAGATATCATTCCTACTCTTTTTTCCCCTGTTGCACGCCTTTGCTCTTCCTTTGGAGTTCGCCAACAGTCTCACATTTGTTTGCGGCACCGAGGATCATTTTGAGATTCAGTTGGATGGTAGGTTGACGGGAAAGACACCGATAAGATGATGCAGGAATGCAGACGTCTGGTGAGGTTTGTCAAAAGGCTTTGTTTGGGAATCACAAGACGAAGCGGCTGGTCGTTATCCCCCAGCCGCTTCGCTTGCAGCTATTCAGTTTGTCGGCCAACTCATTGCAGAAACCAGCTTCAACCGGTGGCTAGATGTTCTCGTCCAGCCAATCGTACATGTAATGGGAGCTGACGGAGAGCGCGCCGTTTTGATTGTGAAGCAGAGCGGTGTCCTCTGCAGTGAACATGAGGAGGTCTTTCTCAGTGTTCAGGGCTTCGTAAAGCTGCATCCCGTGGTCGGCCCCATACTCTTCGGCCTCACCCGCCATGACCAACACCTTGCAAGTGACCTGGTCCACGATGTCGGCATTGGTGTAACCTTTTAGGTTCTCCAAAAGCTGTGCTGGTGAGTCGGCACCGAATTTCCACATCGCGGCTTTGAACCAATAGGAGTGATGGGCAGGGGCTGCACGCAGGTAGGCGTTGACCGTTGTATTGAAGGCCCCGGGCGAGTTCTCCGCCATGCCGACCGCCTGTGGCACGGCGTCCAGAACCTCACCCAAGATGAAGTCATACCAACTGTAATGAGCGGGGTTAGGGATGCAAATCCTGACGCGCTTTTCAAAGGCAACCGCCCGTGTAACCAGAGAGCCGCCAAAGCTCAAGCCGGTCAAGATGATCCCGTTGGGATCGACGCCGGCTTGAGCAAGGGCGAAATCCACCACTGGTGTGATTACATTTTCCCAGTCCGGGCGGAAGGGCAAGCCAAGCTCGCGCAGGGCTCGGCCTTGCCCTGGGTGGTGGAAGAGCAAGGCATGGTAGCCCCGCCGTGTAGCCTCGGTGGCCAGGAACAAAGCCTCCTCAACCGAGGCATCCAGACCCTGATGGGCGATCAGGATGGGCGCGTCATCGTTGCCCAGCTCTGAGCGGAAGAAGTAGCCGGGGAGGGCGGTGTCCTCGTAGGGGATTTGGATGGCCTCACCCGGCATCCCCAGCAGCTCAAGTGCGTTCTCAAAGGTCTGGGCGCTGGCTTGCGAAGCCCGCAAGAGGTCAAAATCGTCTGGGCCCTCGCCATAGATCAGGCCAGCCAGATAGTAGCTCGATGCCCGGAGGTAGGCCTCCCCGGCACTGATACGGTGTCCTCGTGCCAAGCTGTCATCGGCCTTGACCTTAACGCGGTCGGCTGTGCGGTACCATTCGGTTCGCCAGCTTATAGGGCTACCGTCTTCAATGCGGGAGGCCGTCTCGAGGATCTCGCCAACATCGCCCATCCGGTACCAGATTTGCCCCAATTTGTAGAGGGTGCGTTCGTCCATAATTGGATCGCTAAACAAGCCCAGCTCGTACCAGGGTTTGTCGTCTGCCCCACTGGCCTGCCGGCTATTACCACCGATGGGAACGAGGTCGAAGCCCACCGCCGCCGCTGTTACAGCGCCTCCTGCCAGGAAGCCCAGGCCCGAGGACACGAGAAATTCGCGACGCCCCATCTTCGTGTTGTTTGCATTCTCATCTGTCATGTTGTTGTTCCTTCTTAAGTAGCAGTGCTTAGTGATCTCAGCTTAGACTCAAGCGAGATGGAGCGTCATGCACCTGGGGGTGTAGTGGGGGGTGTATTTCCTGAGATCCTTCACCGCATACCGCTGCGCGATCGAGTGTACAGCTGGCCAACTGGAGTTCGAGCACAGCGCGTGGCCCTTGTGCTTCGCCGCACAGCAAGCTGATGTGAGGGTATACGTAGGATAAGCTGGCCGGGCTTCGGCTTTCATAATAGCGCCCCAACATCCCTTGGCCAGGCCCGCCGGCACAACTCCATGCCAGCTTTTGCGTAGTACTGCAAGCTGACGGGTTCTGTTGCGAAAGACAGGAGGGAAGAAGAAAAAGATAGATCGAGGTTTGGGCGAGAGAGGATGCTAAGTGGTTAGACCGAACAGAGCATGGACGAATAGCTGTTGAGCTAAGCCATCCCGTTTGCCCACCCCCTCAATTTGACCCCTTTGGACTTCCTTGTTTTCGATATCGATTTTTGCAACAGAACCCGCCGGCCTCTGGTAAACTGGTGTACACTCCGTAGCATCCCTCCAGGGCAGCGCCCACATCTTCGGCCTGATTGGCATCGCCTTCAACAATCTCGAAACTGTCGTCAGATATCCCTTGGGCCTTCTTCAGGTTGCGAGCCATGAACTCGCACTGAGAAGCCAGCTTGCTGCAAATGACGGGCTGCTGGGGAGTTATTCAGCTCTGTGCCACCAAGTATCAGAATCCCGCCTGGCATAGCTGATCCTCGCTTGAGCCAAGAACGAAATCAATCTGTTGTGTGGACCATGCGCCTGTCGCATTCAGCGCACCAGCCCTAAAGAACGCGCCTTGGCGATCGCTTGAGCACGACTCTGGGCGTTCAGCTTGCCATAGACGTTGTTGATATGGCGCTTCACTGTACTCACCGCAATGACCAAACGGTCGGCGATCTCCTTGTTGGAGAGCCCATCGGTGATCAACTGCATCACCTCCAGTTCGCGCTCGCTCAGCGGCTCATCCAGCGGTTGGGCACTGAGCAGCCACGCGTTCTCGTCCAGGTCCGCCATGTCCAGCACTGTGTCCACGAAGATGGGAGCCTCCTGACGCACCGTCGGCAGAAGCCTCAGCAGCGGTTCGCCTTCGTCCAGGAAGGCGCGAATGTATTGTTCGGGTGCGGCAATTCGCACAGCACGCGCCTGCATTTGGCGGGTTCGGGCCCGGTCACGTTGGCGCTCTGCGAGCATAGCTTGGAGGATGCTTGTCGTCAGCAGCCAACGCTGCAGACTACGCTCCCGGGTGAAGGCCTCCAGTTGGCTAAGCCAGTCGTGGGCGGCTTCGTCCTCACCCGTAGCCAACATGGCTCGCGCATAGGTCAAGTGCTCTTCGATCTGGATGTAGTCGGGTGTGCTATCAGGCCCATAGCCTGCTGCTTGTATCCAGGGCTGCAGAAGGGAATGATCACCCTGGCGCAGGCGCAGCAAAGTCTCCAAGGCTTGTATCCAACTATCTCCAACCAGACTGTACTTGGAAGATTGATGCGCTTGCTCAATGAGGCGCATCGCCCGCTCCGTTTCGCCAAGCGCCAGGAAAGTCTGTGCAGCGGCGCCGGCGATGAACAGGGTAGTTCCTGGCAAAGCCAGGCGTTCTGCCAGAGCCAAACTTTGTTCATGGAGGGCTCGTGCTTCGTTTAGTTGGTTCGCCTCGTAGTACAGGCTGGCCAGGCGGCTCAGCAGAACTACCCCCCCTGGCCGGGTATTGCCCTCATCGTCACGGTAGTCCTCCAGTGCTTCCAGGCATTGGCGCAAGGCCTCACTGCGGCGCCCACTGAGGTTGAGATCCACCGCCAGATTATGATGGATCATCAGCCTGAATATAGGCGACACTCGGCGGGGGGCCGACCGGGTCGCCTCGCGCAAAGTCGCAATGGCTTCATCAATCGGGCGGGTACGCTCTTGAGCTTCAGCTAGAACCCACAGGGCAGCGTAGCGCCAGGGGTCCGATTCTGCATCGGGCACGCTCAGGGTCATAGTTGCCAATTGGATCGCTTCCTCGTAATTCTGCTTGTGCAAAACGGCTAAGAACGCTCTTAGGCTAAGCAGTGCTTGTGGCTGTTCCTGACCAGCCTTGATCAAGTTCTCTGCCATGGAGCCAGCCAGTTGGCTGGCCCTCACCGGATCACCCACCAGCGTGAACACCCAGGCTCGATAGGTAGTGAGCAGGGGGCTGGCCTCCAGGCGCTCGGCTGGCAGGGCCTCTAGCCAACGCTCCAGCGTGAGCACCTAACCGCCGTGCAAGGTTTCGGCCGCCACTTTGCTTATTAAGCGCTCTACGTCGCCAGGGTCATCAGTCAGGTGGGATCGCTCCAAAGCGTGCTGAACAGCCTCATAGTAGTAGCCGTTGTCCTCATACCAAACCATCGCCGTCCAGTGGAGGGATTCCAAGTCGCTCTGGTTGAGGGTGGAGCGCAGCACATCAGCAAACAAATGATGGTAACGATACCATTCCCGATGGTGATCCAAAGGGATTAGAAATAGATTAGAGCGGTCCAAGTAGTCCAGCAGCTCTTCGCCATCCTCCCTACCAACCAGGGCGTTGCACAAAGGTGCAGTCAGGCGATCCAAGACGGCCGTCTTCTTCAAGAAAGTCTGAACATTCGGTGGCTGTCGCCGGACGACCTCTTCGATCAAGTAGTCCATCACATAGCGGTCGCTGCCAGTGAAGGCCGCAATGAAGGTCTCGGCCTCTGAATGCCCCTCCTGCAGGGCAAGCGCCGCCAACTGCAACCCGGCGATCCACCCCTCGGTCCGGGCTCCCAAGGTGGCTATGGCCGTCTCCTCCAGCTCCAAATGCATACTGTCCTGTAGAAACTGGGCGACCTCACTCGCAGTGAAGCGCAGATCCCGCTGCCGTATCTCAGTGAGTTGATCCCGAACGCGTAAGCGCGGCAGGGGGATGGGCGGGTCTTCCCGGCTGATCAACACCAGGTGGAGCGAAGGCGGCTGATTGTCGATCAAGTACTGCAGGATCTGGTGCACCTCACTCTCGGTGATGACATGATAATCATCCAATACCAGGATGAGCAGGTGACTGGCTGCCAGATCATTGACCAGGTGAGGCAGCAATACCGGGATAGGGGGGCCCTGTGGCGCGCCCAACACATCTTGCAGCAAGCGACCAATGTTGGGGTTCACTTGCTGCAAAGCCATCAGTAGATAGCTCAAGAAGCGTAGCGGGTCATTATCGGCTTCATCAAGGGCGAACCAGGCAGCCAGCTGCCCTGTCGAGCTGATCCAATCGCTGATCAAGGTTGTCTTGCCGAAGCCGGCCGGCGCGGCCACCAGAGTCAACTGGCGCCGGAAGGCTAAGCCCCGATTCAAGGCGTCGAGCAAGCGCTGCCGCCGGGTCTGGTTGAGGCGCGGTGGGGGTACAAGGACCTTGGTGGTGACGGGCACCTGCCGCAGTTCGCCTCCTTGAGGCCCGCCGCGGCCGGCGGACGGGTCCGCAAAGGATGACCAGGCCATGAATGAGGCGGACCCAGCTTGCCAGGATGATCCATTGCGAACTGCCTCAAGCTCTGCTGCAACCTGGCGCATACTGCCAATGCGCATCTCGCGATTCTTGGCCAACATCCGATGAATAAGCGTTTCAAGCGCCGGTGGAACGCCTCCCCGTACCCGATTCAAGATCGGCACTGGGTCGCTCAAGATGGCTCGAACAATACCTCCCGGATGGCCATTCCCCTCAAAGGGACGCCGTCCCGTCAGCATCTCATACAGGACGACCCCCAGTGACCAGATGTCTGTACGGGCGTCGAGAGGCTGACGATTGCAACCTTCCGGGCTGAGATAGGAGAAAGTGCCAACGATCTTCCCAACCTTGGTGATGGGGTCCAGGCCGTCCAGGTGAGCCAGACCGAAATCAGTGAGACGGATTGTGCCATCGTCTGCGATCAAAATATTGCCCGGTTTGATGTCACGGTGGATGATGCCCAAGTGATGGGCTCGGACCAGTGCGTCGGCGGCTTCCAAAGCAACATCCAGAGTCCGCTCCACAGCCAAAGGGCCATAATGAGCCAGGTAATCCGCCAGGGACCCACCGTCCATGTACTCCATCACAATCGCATGCTGAGTGTCATCCTCATAGGTAGCAAGTAGCTTGATGATCCCCGGATGGTTCAGGTCGCGCAGAGCCTGTGCCTCGCGGTAGAAGCGCTCGACCATCTCAGGCGACTGGCCCACCTCTGCTTTGAGCATTTTGACAGCCACCGGTAGATCATTCTGGATGTCTCGCCCGTGATAAACGAGACCTACTCCCCCCTCACCGATCAAGGGTCCCAGTTCAAAGCGGTCAGCTATAAGTCTCTGGTTATGCATGGTTCCTCTTCGCCAGATGAATTTCGTAAACCTATGCTGTTATCTCTATCCTACTCCATATCGCGTGACATGGACCTTGGATTCCCCTGGGGCGGATGCCCATGTTGCAGCTAGTCGTCAAGATGGCTGAGGCTGACCAGTGGAATTGCCAGATCACGCAGCCGGGTGATGATGTCATATAGGGCTCGCTGGTTAGAAATCCTCCCGCGCAGGATCGTGTAACCATCCTCAAGGATCTCCATCTCCATGTCTTCAAACCACTTGGCCCAGGTCTCACCCTGCAGGCGCCCTTTGACCATCAACTCATAGGTCCCGAGTGAATCTCCCTTCTGCTGATCTTGTTCAACGCTAGCTTTGCGCACCGCCTTCTCGCGCATTCCGCCAGACGTATTGGCCGCCGGCGTCCCTGGGTGATCCCGCCGTGAAAACTGCCTTTGCTCTCTCATCTTCAGTCGGGCAACGAGGTCGCTTGCATCGCTCTGAGTGAACCACAAGAAGCCGCCTACAGCTATCACTGTAAGCATCAAGGAAATTGACAGCGCCGGCGGAACCAGTCCTGAGGTCGGTAGGAAGACCATCAAAGTGACGAAGGTCCCCAGACCATTGAGAGCGGTTAACCATGTCCAGGCGCGCCCCCGGTCAAGTTGGGCGAAGCCATGAGAGATCGCTGCCAGCGCGCCGAAAAGGGCCGTCAATACCAGCGCAACATCCATAGTCTGCGCTGCAAAAACCGTGATCGATGAAAGGGCGCCAACAAACAGCAGGTAAATCACCAACAAGACCCAATTGACACGCAACAACAAGCGTTTCAGCCTTCGGTCCAAGCGATTGGGCGAACCAGGGTCAATCCGCCGGACTGACACCAGATCTAACCCTAGCTCGCGCAGGCGTGACAGCTTGCCGTACAGCTCCGCTTGATCCGTGATTGGCCCTCGCAAGACGGTTGCCCCATTGCGGCCATGCTCTATTTGCATGTCTCCAAACCAATCAGCCCAGGTCGTCTCAGCGAGATCACCCTGTACGACAAACTCACAAACCCAACTCTCGTAAAGGGGTTCTCTTCCGTCATCCTCCGTCCCTTCAAGTGCGTAGGGCCACATCATACGAATATCCTCATCGCTGTGGCCATCTGACACACCATAGAGAAACTGCGGTCTTTCTTGTTGCTTAGCCATTCTACGTACTCCTCGTTTTGATTGATGCCTTCTGAGCGCTAAGTGTCTATATCATCCCAGAAAAGGGGATGTAGTGTCGTAAACCCAGGGGTGTAATTCGAGGAACGCGAGGGGAAAAGGAGCCAAAGAGGGTTGTGTTGCAAAGAATAGGAGAGGAGAGACATAGACCAGACCTTCTGAGGGCATCCTGCGTGACAAGGGTCTGGATCCTAGCTGGTCACCTCGATTGGTCAACTTGTGACCGGGGGCGAATTATCCGTTGCTTCTCAATGTAGTACCGATTGTAAAACAGCGTTCCATACCGCTCGTTGAACGACTTTTTGCAGACCTTACACTGAAATCGCTGGCGACCGTGGAGCGTTTTTCCGTTCTTGATGATCGCCTTAGCCTCCGTGGCACCATAGCCCGCGCAATCTGGACTGGGGCAGAAATCACCCGCCGATGCCAGTTGTCCCATCTTCCTCCCTCTCAAGCCTTTTGGGCTTACAAGTTTACCCACTCTGTCAAGGGAGACGACCGACATTGGTGTGCGCGACTATTACGCGACGTCTCGGGAACAGTGGCTGACGACGGCCCGTGGCGCTGTGGAACTGACTTACCTAACCAATCGTACCCGTCTTCGCGCAGACGGCTTTCGCCGCCTGTTGCGCATGAGCCGAACCTTCCCTGATTTTGCCGAATTCTGGGACGATCTAATCGCACATCCACC
>JAADYZ010000183.1 GCA_010092775.1 Chloroflexota bacterium | reverse complement strand
GAGATCACATTCTCACCACGCCGGAAGGAAGCATGACGCCGCGATACACCATAATCGAGCGCGCCATATGGGGTCAGGTCAAGATCGGGCTTTTGGCCTGTGCTGGCATCTGCTCGTCCGATAATGTGTTCGTCCTTCACGCTGATCTTCAGCGGCTCACTGACATCACGAAAGCGCAGCACCAAGAATTGATTGGCATTGAAGAGGGTGGTGCCACCGCCCTGCAGCGGTGGAATGCTTTCAAGCTCAATCTTTACGGTCGCTTCGGGGTCTGCAGCATTCAGTGCACCGGTATTAATACGGTGCAGATTGAATGCACAATTCTCGCAGAATAAAGCTCCTTCAAGGTTTTCAAACCCGCAGAACGGACATTTAATCATCGTCATCCTCATCGAGGAGGTCAGGATCAATGTCAAGCAACTGAGTACCCAGAATACTCGTTTCCTGCGCCATCAGAGCACGCGTTCCATACTTCATCGTCTTGCCACCTTTGTCGGAGAGCATGGCGGTTTGCTGCACCACGCGGGCTTCGTTCATGGCGGCTTCACCCAATTCGCTCTCGCCATTCTCAAACAAGCGTGTCGCGAGATACTCCAACTTCTGCGTGGCCTCTGGGAGGTTGCCATCCTCGATTGCCGTACGAGCGCGGGTTTGCAGTTTGTAGAGCATGACCTTGCTAAGCGCCTCTAGCAAAACACCCGGTGGCTCTTCTTCCACAGGTTCATCTTTGATATTCACGACGATGTTGTGGCTAACGATCTCCTGCTGGGACTCGCCTGTTAACACGTCGGCTCGAACATCCAGCCGTCCGATGACCTGTCGGCCCAGCGGGACATCTGTCCCGGTGTTGAGGTGAAATTGCAGCATGATCGTTGTCCCGGCTAGTGCATCAATGGCACCAATCGGGATCGGCTGTTCGTCTGTTGGGAGGTTCATGCCCATTGGGGCAATTCGGATCACCGATTGCAAGTCGGCCATGGGAGCAGGGACCGCATACAAAATGGCGCGCTCGGCCGCCGCACTCGCGAGAGAACGCACCCTATGTTCCAGGAATTCAGTGACCGTTTCTGGTGAAACCACGTATGTGGAGGATCCACCGGTCCGGGTGGCTAATTTGTCGAGGAAATCATCGTTCCAGTCTTCACCAATCCCCATGCCACTAATGCTGATCCCACGCTCACGCGCACGCAGGGCGAGGGCAAGGCTCTCTTTTTCATCCCCATAGGTTCGCCCATCGGTGATCAGCACCATATGATTGACAAAACGATCATCCAGATAACGCTCAATCTGGTGCATGCCATATTGCAGCCCAGACAGGATAGAGGTCGCTCCATCTGCCTGCACAGTGCTCACCCGCGTCTTCATTGAGCGTTTATCGCTGGCCCGCTGTGCGGGCACGACAACCTCTGCGAAGTCGCTAAATGAGATGATCGACAGATAGTCTTCTGGGGTTAACGCATCGATAATTCGATGTACAGCAATCTTAAGGGACTGGAGACGCTGCCCTGCCATCGACTTGCTACGGTCGAGCACCAGAGCTAGATTGAGTGGCGACTGCGTAGTAGCGGCTTCTGCTTCTTCCTCTTCTGATCGCTGAGTTGGAATGCTTCCAGCCGTCGAGCGTACCCGCAGCAGGACGTACAGCAACTGCGGGTTGTCACTGCGTCGGATGAACTGGCGGCTCATGTGAGTTTCGAGCAGCAAGCTGCCTCTGCCACGCACCCGGTTGTTGTAGATCCGGTCGTAGTCTCCGCGTTTCTTGAGGTCTGAGAGGACGTCATTGGCACTGCTGACCACGCTAAACACCTGCGAGGCCCCAGGTGACTTATTGACATCGGGATGGAAATTGCGACTTAGCGCTAACCACGCCTCACGGATTTCGGCATCTGTCGCTTTGTGGTTGACACCCAGAAGGGCGTAATGGTCCTGAAGAAGGCTCATTTCACACTATTCCAGTGCGCGTTTTAATCTGGCATCTGTATTATGATAACAGTAATGTTATCCGGACCGCCAGCTTCATTGGCTTCACTAACCAACTTCTGACATGCTTCCTGCGGAGAACTCGATTCATTGATGATTTCCGCCATCCGCTCCTCGGTCATCAGGCCCCATAAACCGTCACTGCACAGCAAAAGGCTAGACGATGGCGGTAAGCGACGCGTTGCGGCATCGATCTCAAGGGCCTCACCCTGCCCAATAGCCCGATACAGCACGTTCTTGTGCGGATGCACTTCTGCTTCTTCTTCTGTGAGTTGACCCAACTCCTGTAGACGACGGACCAGCGAATGATCACGCGTGACCAATTCAAGCTGCCCGTTAGTCATCAGGTAAGCTCGGCTGTCGCCAACATGAGCAATATAGGCCAGGTCGCCGCGAATCACCGTGGCGGTTGCAGTCGTCCCGCCATTCGGGACGTCGCGCTGAACGGCCATATTAGCCATCCCCATTGCCTCTTCCAGCACCTCTGGAACTGTCTTCTGGTCGCCAGAGGGTTCAATACCCTCCAGGTGAGGCATCATGACATGCGTCAAGAAGTAGTTTCCCAGCGTCTGTGCAGTCACCGCGCTCGCGCGCTCGCCGTCTAAGTGGCCGCCCATACCATCTGCAACCACAAACATGGAGATTGGCGGGACCTCATTGAACAAGTCCATGTCGGCCAATATCGTGAGGGCGGCATCTTGGTTGGTCTCTCGGACCCGCCCAACGTCACTCAACACACCATAGCTGATGCGTTTGCGCGTGCTGACAAATTCCTTCGGTGGTGGGAGCGGGCGCGTTTGCAGCGGCTGTGCGGTGGAGGGCGCTGGTGCAGACGGAGCACCCTCCACCGAAACGGGAGTAGGCGGATCGATGGGGGTTTTGACCCCACTGGCTTCAGCTTGCGACGGCCCGGCAGCGGGCGAGGCTGAAGCACTGGTTTTCTCTTTGGGTTTACCCCCAAAAATGCGACGGAAAATCTCCATTGTGACCTGACCTAATGTAACCCTAAGCCTGTAGGGCGTAGATGCGCTTGTCGTCGCAGCCAAAGTAAATCACATCCTCATGGAACCTCGGCGACGACAAGACAGGACGAGGCGCTTTGAAATGCCACAGAATATTACCCGAATCAACGTGCATCGAGAAGACGTCGCCGGTGGCGGTGGCGATATACAGCGATTCCCCAGCGATTTCTGGCGATGTGGTAACTGGCCCACCTACCTCAACCTGCCAACGTTCGCGGCCATTCATGGCGTCAACGGCGGTCACTGTGCCATCAGCAGAGCCGAAGAAGATTTTCTCCTTAGCGTAAGCAGGTGACGAGATAACCGGTTTCTTGGTGCGATAACGCCAGAGTGGGTAGCCCTGATTGAAGTCAACGGCATAGCACTGCCAGTCATCTGAGCCGAAGTAGATGACTTCATCACGAACCATCGGCGTCGATAGGATGCGCCGACGCGTAGCAAAACGCCACACCGCTTGAGCATCCAGATCCATCGCAACCAGCTCACCAGCATCCGAGCCGATGAAGAGGCGATCGTTCGAAATAGCCGCCGATGAGCGAATGGGCGCTGTTAGATCGTAGCTCCAAACCTCGCGCGCAGCACCAGAAAGGCCCTTGATAGCATAGAGGTGGCCATCGTCGGAACCAATGTAGACAATCCCCTGATAAATCAATGGGGTGGAAAAAATCTTTCCTTCAGTCTTAAAGTCCCAGCGGCGCTTGCCTGAACGGGCATCGAGGGCATATACGCGACCATCTGCTGAACCGACGTAAATGACACCCTTGTCATGAATCGGCGAGGAGCCAATCCCACCCTCGGTGGGGAACTTCCATATCAGCTCTTGCGACTCAATATCAATGGCCCAGACGTTGTTATCATAGGAGCCGAAGCACACCATCCGGTCGACGATAACTGGCGTAGAACGCACCGCATCTTCAACTTGGAAGGACCAAAGCGGTGTCACTTCGCTTGCACCCGTCATAATCGATGGCGCGGGTGATGCGACCTGCTGTTGTTGTGGCTGGGGAGCCATTGGCTGCGGTGCGGGGACGGGCGATGTACTGGGTTGTGGAGGACGGATCAACGACGTTGCCGTAGGCCGGTTCTGGACCACCGCTGGGCCAAGCCCCTGATTTTGTGGCGCTGCTGGAGCACCACCCCCGTTTGCCGATGCTTCTAGAGACTGTTTGAAGGCATCCGCTGTGCCAAAGCGGTCATTCGGATCGTAAGCAAGCGAACGCATCACGACGCTGCTCAAAGCTTCTGAAACGTTGGGATTGTAGTCCCGCATGGGGCGCTGATCAAAGCTGAAAGGGGGCTCCAATCGTGGGTCCCGCCGCGTTAGCAGATGGTGCAGGGTCGCACCAAGCGCGTAAATGTCAGCCGCTGGGCTAGACATACCCTTGTACTGTTCAGGTGGCGAGTAACCTTCCGTACCGATCATGGTGCCGGGTTGGTTCATCTGGAAGGTTTTGGCGATACCAAAGTCGATTAGACGTACCTTACGCAAGTGGTCAATCATGACATTGCTGGGCTTCATGTCACGGAAGACGATGGGCTCTGGCTCATGATTGTGCAGATACTCAAGCACATCGCAGATCTCCACACCCCAAACGCGAACCTGCTCGACTGGCAAGAACTTATCCGTACTATTGAGGATTTCTTCGAGGTTGCGTCCCTGGATGTATTCCTGCACGAGATAAGCGCGGTCACCAAAACTGAAGTAATCATAGATTTTGGGAATGGCAGGGTGATCTAATGTTGCCAAAATCTCTGCTTCGCGCTCGAAATTGCGATATGTTTGCTCGCGAATGGATTGGTCTTGCGCGAGGTTAATCATTTCTTTGACAGCGCACAGGCGCTGCACGTTTGTAAAGTTGAGGTCGCGGGCTTGGTAAACAGCGCCCATACCTCCCATACCGATGATGCCTAAAATCCGATAACGTCCCTGCAGGACCTG
>JAADYZ010000182.1 GCA_010092775.1 Chloroflexota bacterium | reverse complement strand
TTATGGACACTTGTACATTCATCAGATTTGCTGATAGTTTCAGCATTTGGCGGCAGATTTTGCTAGAATTGGGCCTGGCGTAGGGACAAATAGGAATAGTACATAGAGTATGTTTAACCCAGATACAAGCTTTGTAGAGGGCGTGCGTTCAGTGCTGCGCAACGTGTTCGGCGAGCAGCAAATGTCGCAATTTGGCGCCCATTGCCGTTATGGCCATGTTGAGGTCATTATCAACCCGGCGGCAGGTCAGGATCGACCGATCCTGAACACACTCAACACTGTATTTAATCTGTGCTCGCTGAGCTGGAACGTCGCGATCACCAATCGCCCAGGTGATGGCAAACGCCTGGCAGCACAGGCAGTCGAACGAGGGGCCGACCTGGTGGCCGTCTACGGCGGTGATGGCACTGTGATGGAAGCCGCCAGCGGCATGCTAGGGTCGGGTGTCCCGATGGCCATCTTGCCGGGGGGCACGGCAAACGTGATGGCAGTTGAACTGGGCATCCCTCGTGACCTGGCTAGTGCAGCCGCGCTGGCTATTGGCATGCCGAGCACCGAACGTTGTTTGGACGTCGGCATGGCCACCTACAAGGGGCAGGAACTCCCCTTCATCTTACGAGCAGGGATCGGTGCCGAAGCTATGATGGTCAATGGCGCGACACGTGAGATGAAGGATCGCATGGGGACGCTGGCCTACACCGTATCGGCGCTGAGCCTGATGAAAGAAGAGCCTGTTGACGCCTGCTTCACCATCACGATTGATGGGCACACCGAGCAGATGATGGGGCCGACCCTGTTGGTGGGCAACTCGGTCAATGTGGGCTTCCCGGAGATGCGCTTGATTCAGAACAGCAATGTCAATGACGGCCTGCTCGACGTGGTGGTGGTGCAGAAACAAGATGTACCGCGCCTGATGACCGTTCTCTCGATGGCGGCCAACATGCTCAAGCAGAACGAGCCGCCGCAAATCAGCTATTGGCAAGGGCAGCATATCATCGTTGACGCAGACCCACCCCAGCCGATCGTGTTGGACGGTGAGCTAATCGGCGAGACACCCTTTGAGGCGCGTGTGCTGCGCGACGCCGTGCGTGTGATCGTGCCGGACGGAGCGCTGAAACTCAGCACAACCAGCACCCGCCGAGTCGAGCGTTTGTCGCGCCGTCAAGGCAATAACGGCAACGGGCCAAAACTGCCGCCACGCACCTACGTTTAGGCGGGAACGACCGCCCCCATCTTTTTCTTCAGATAGCTCTCGATTTCGTCGGCGGCACGCTGGGTGCCGCCGGCGCTTTTTAGGGTCTGGCCGACGCGCTCGGCATTCTGTCGATATGTCGCTGTGGTCAATACCCCCTCCAGGGCACGGCGCAGCTGTTGCGGCGTTACGCGTCCATAAGGATAGCGCCCTCCGAGCAGCAAACCGGCCCCTTCCTGGGCAACCCGCTTGGCATTGAGCAGTTGCTCAAAGTGATGGGGCACAACCAGCAGTGGAACACCATACAGCAGGCTTTCCTGCACGCTGTTGATCCCCCCGTGCGAGATGAAACCGTCCACGTGCTGGAGAATCGCCAGTTGAGGCACCACGTTCCGCACGATGAAGTTTGCTGGCGGTTGGCCGATGGCCGCAAGATCGGTGTTCTTGCCTGCCGATAGAATGAACTGGGCGGGGAAGTCGGCAAAAGCTGCGAAGACGGCTTCATAAAAGGACAGATCGAGGTGATTGATGGTCCCGAGTGAAATGTAGACCTTTTCCCCTTCCGTCAGTTGATCGAAGGGGAAGTCGCCTTTGCGGGTTTGCGCATCAATGGCCGGGCCGACAAAGCGGAACCGTTCATCGACAAAGCGGTTCTCAGGATGAAAAGCCTGTGAGGTGAAGACAATATTCAGATCGGCGTAAGCAGTGACCCCTTCAGCGTTTTCCGCGCCAAATTCACGGACCAGGGACCGCCGCCAGGCCAGCAGCTTGGGAATGAAAGGCAAAACCGAGCCATAAAAGCGTGCAAGCTGCCCCAGACCGATGGCCAGTAGAGAGCCATCCAACACAAAGTGGGAGATAAAACACACCTGGGGAAGCTGAGTAACCCGAGCTGCGATGTAGCCCCACATCGCAATCGAGTCGTAAATAAGCAGGTCGGGCCGTTCGCGCTCCAGTTGGTCGATCATGAAGTGGGTCAGGGGACTGCTAAGCTCACTGAACATGACCGACGCATCGACCGGGGAATGCACCACCTCGGAGATACGGCGTTCGCTGGGCATGTTTGGCAGCGCACGGAAGTCCGCGCCAGTTGAGGCCATCTTCTCTCTGAAATAGTCAGCATTGTAGGCGATCACCTGATGCCCGCGCTGCTTGAGCTCCCGCAGAACCGGCAATGCAGGATTAGTGTGTCCGTGGGCAGGTAATCCCACATAGGTCATTCGGGCCATAGCTTTGCTCCAACGATACAGACGCCTTGATATTTAGGTATCAGTATACCATATTTTAGCTATAGCTAAAATATGTCGTCTGATCGACTTAGCAAATTGGCCCGGCCCCGTTTGCCATCGATGGTCAGGGCGCCCATGTGGCGCAGGCAGTAGGTCATCTTCTGAGCAGTGCGGGCAGGGAGTTTGCCCAGCCTGGCCAGCTCTTGATTCGTGAAAGGATCAGGCAAGGCCTCCGGCAGCAGTGCCAAACAGTCGGCTGGATTTTGGAAACGGATCAGCTTCTGCACGCTCCGCAATCGCCGATCCACAATGCTCCACCCTTTGCGCCGCCAACTGCCCTGGCCGTCATCGCGTCGCACTTCTTCTTCTTCCACCAACAAGACTGTCAGGCTCAGATTGGGGTGGGTCAGCCGGTCGGGGATGCGAATCAACTCTTTGAAGAGGTCCTCGACGCGGCCTTTCTTGGGCGATTTGCGCTCATCCAACAGCTCACCCTCGGCACTGGTCTTGATGATCCAGCGGCGGGCTGGGATGGGGTGGACCACCTCGATCGGATAGTCATCAAGCAGCGCGTCCAACTTGGGTTTGAGGGCGCTGAAGTTGCGCGTCTGGATTTCGATCAGCAGGGGTGGGCCTTCAGATTGGGGCCGCAAGATGTCGATCACATAGCCCCCAATGCGCGTTTCCAATTCATCGCCGGGTTGGCTGAGCCATGCTTTGAGGGCGGCATGCTGCGACTTCTCGCGCAGGGTGCCGATGTGCTCTTGCCTCGGTTGGTCAGTCATGCGGGGGATTGTACATCAGCAGCCGGGCGAATCCCCAGACGGCTGTAGTCACCATACCGAATGAAATCAGCAGGCCAGCCAGATGACTGTCTGCGAAAGGATTCAGGACTCCTGACCAGGCTGGTAGAATATATGGTGCCGCCCAGAGG
>JAADYZ010000181.1 GCA_010092775.1 Chloroflexota bacterium | reverse complement strand
CCAGCACTTGCCCCACTTCGATTTGGTCCGGATTGGGGATGTTGTTCAGGGCCAGCAGATCGCTCAGCGTAACACCGTACTGCTGGGCGATCCGACCGAGTTGTTCACCCACCTGCACGACGTGCGTCCCGGTGGGGCTAACCGTATCACCCACCTCAACAGTCGCTTGTGGGATGATCAACTGCTGACCGGCGTAAATCATGTTGGGGTTGGCCAGATTGTTGGCCGCGATAATTGCCTCGATCGAGACGTTGTGGGCCACCGCGATTTCGCGCAAGGTATCGCCACGCGCTACGGTATAGATCACATCATCAGTTTCATATTCCGGGTCGGGGTCGGCGCTGGGTTGGGCCAGCGCAGCCTGTGGGCTGAGTGATAGGGCCAGGACAGCCACCAGGGTAAACAAACGAGCTACCACGCGACGGTTCATCGACCGCCCCCTTTCAGTCACAGCGTGCGTCATGCCCAGTATACAGGAGAATGGACGCGTTGTGGGAACCCCGAGGGTTAGGATTTTGAGACATGCACCTACCACATGAAGTCACCAAAATAGAAAGGGGTGCTTTCTAAACGTGGCCAAACAGCGCGCCCCTTATCGCTGAGGGCACGCATCACCACCACCTCAACGATGGGGAGGGCTTGCTCTGGGTGATCACCGACCAGCAGTTTTGCATCGGGCAGAGCGGTCCAATCGTTGCCTTCGTAGAAGGAGATGTTATGCGGCTCGGTTTGCAACATCGCCAGATCACCGTCTCCGGCTTCATCCATCAGGCGGTTGCATTCGCGCACCACAATCCCGCCGTTGCCTTGCTTCCGGTAATGTGGATAGGTGAAGACGCCCGCTAAGCCGTAGACTTGGTAGCGTTCGCCGTCGATGTCGAGCATTTTCCAGACCAGCGTCGCGTGGCTGGCTAAAACTTGCTGATCCATCAGCACAACATGACGGGCATGAAGACCAGGTCGATCGAGCGTGGGTTTATGCATGATCTCGGGGTCAACAATGTGCGCCCAATGGAGGCGATAAAAGGAGCGAATCTGCCAGAAGACATGCCCTGGCATGTTGGTTTCGTTGTAGGTATAGAGGTCCATTGAGAATCGTCCTATTTTGGGTTGAGACTTTGGGTGGCCAGCCGACCAGCCGCCGCCTTCATCTGGCGGGCGGCGAGTGCATAGCCACCGCCCTGGCCATCGACCAGATGGACCTGCCGCCCAAAGTAGTCAAAGACGATGCAGGTCACCAGTGACTCGGTGGAGATGTGAATGCCATAGACGAGGTTGCCCTGCGCCTGCTGCGCATCCAAGAAGGCGATCAGACTGGCGCGTTGGGGGGCTGTGCCAGCGATGGTCATGCGTAGGCTGTCATCGAATTTTTCGTGGTCGGTCGAGCGGATGAAGTTGGGTTTGTAGCTGGCCCAGTTGCTGATGTCGAAGATCATCAGGAATTGAACCAAAGTCGACTCCGCCACCATGCCCAGCAGGGTCAATGGATCGCGCCTGCTGCGACGTACTCGCGCTTCGACGGACAGTTGAAGAGGACTGAAGGTGAGGCGCAGGTTCTGATCAGAAATCGGGTGGCGAGTATCCTTGTCACCGTACACGCGAGTGATCTCGCTTAGGACGGCCTGATAGGTCTGTGGATCGGATGCTTGAACGATCAGGCTGATGACTTCATCATAGGGGCTGGGGACCGCCGTCCAGCGGCATTCGAAGTGCGAGAAATCGGCGCTGTCGGGCGTCTCGGGCGAGATGTTATATTGATCGCTGTGTTTGAGTTGCTGTTCTACGTAGGCCATCCCGCCCCCGGTGAAGATCGCTTGTTGATAGGCTTCGCCCATCCAGAGCCGCGCCACATCAATGTGGTACCCCGCCGCGAGCACATCCGCCACCGGGATCATGCCGACTCGCAGGTCCAGCTCAAACTGCTGCTGCGCCAGGATCTGTGCGCCTCGCAGCGCGCCGCGAGCGGCTGCCTCCATCTCCGGTGGGATGAGGATCGACGCGCCGTCGCCGCCAAATACAAAGGGCAGATCGGTTTCGGGGACGGCGTTCAACAGCGCTGTGATCGATGCCGCCGCCACCGCATTGACCTCCTTATAGAGGCCGCGTTCGATGGCTTTGGTCGAGCCGACTACGTCGGTGACCGCCACCCACCAATCAGATGGAACGGCCTGGAAGTGCTCCGGGTCGGTTATGGCGCTCAGGTTGTCGATTGGGGTGATGTCGTCAAAAAAGGTATGCATGACACGATTATAGCCAAGATGTGCAGTGTGCTGCCGTTTTGCTGGTCACAGCCCGGTGGACAGCCTGCGCACCCTATCCGCTGGGCGCTCTGCCTGATATAATGGCGGCAACTAAACCTGAGACGAGGATAGTCTGTATGATCCAAAGACACACAAGGCCCCTATGGATTGCCTTGTTCATCGCGGCTATTGCGCTGTTTAGCGTGACCCCAGCGCAGGCCGAGCCGCTAGATCAGGCGGTTAACTTGTTGGTCAACCCCAGCTTTGAAGAACCCTACTATCGCTTCTCCAACCCGGATGGAGGGGGTGCGGTGGCGACGGGTTGGGAACCCTGGTGGTTCAACGATGAAGGCCCGGTCTATGCGGTGCCAGAATATGAGATCGCCCCGACCGAAAAAGACCCCTTCCGGGTGCGGTCCGGCGAAGCAGCCCAGATGTGGTTCCGCCCATTCATTCTGCATGAGGCGGGCGTCTATCAACAGGTGGAGGTAGGCGCTGGTAATCCGCTGCGCTTCACTGTCTATGGCCACGCCTGGAGCACCTTCTGCGAGAAAGAAGACGGCCAACCCTTTGACTGCGATTATCGCGACAGCTCCAAAGGTGGCATCAACCCAATGTTCATGAAGATCGGCATTGACCCTCTGGGCGGTACGGACGCTTTCAGCGAGTCAATTGTGTGGAGTCCGGTCAGGGGTGCGTATGATGTGTATGAGCTGTTCGCTGTTGAAGCAGTAGCCCAAGCCGACACGGTGACAGTGTATATCTACAGTCAGCCGCAGTGGCCCGCGACGATCAATAACACCTACTGGGATGATGCCGCCCTGATCATCACCGATGGCTCTTCGCCGCCGCCCGCCCCACCACCGACCGAAGGCGAAGAGGGCGACGGAT
>JAADYZ010000021.1 GCA_010092775.1 Chloroflexota bacterium | reverse complement strand
TTGGCTAAGGAAGGGGACTACGCGACCATCCGCCTTCCCAGTGGCGAGATGCGTCGGGTGCGTGCGATGTGCATGGCCACCCTTGGCCAGGTGGGTAACACCGATCACGGCAACATCAGGCTGGGTAAGGCGGGCCGCAAGCGCTGGATGGGCTGGCGCCCGACGGTGCGCGGTAGCGCGATGGACCCCAAGTCGCACCCGCATGGGGGTGGTGAAGGGCGTTCGCCCATTGGTATGCCAAGCCCGAAGACACCCTGGGGCCAACCCGCCCTGGGCAAGAAGACACGCCGCAACAAGGCCACGAATAAGTACATTGTGCGCCGTCGTGGTAGTCGTCGCTAACAGTCATGGAGGATTGAAGAGATGTCTCGTAGTCTAAAAAAGGGACCATACATAGATCCAAAGCTGCTGGCGAAGGTTGAGAAGATGAACGACAGCGGCGAGAAGCGGGTGATCCGTACCTGGAGCCGCGCATCCACGATCTTCCCGCAGTTTGTGGGTCACACAGTGGCGGTCCACAATGGTCGCCAACACGTGCCGATCTACATCACAGAGAATATGGTCGGCCATAAGTTCGGTGAGTTTGCGCCAACGCGCACCTTCCGCGGCCACTTCGACCGTGAGAAGAAAGGGCGCTAAACATGGAAGCCCGCGCAACCGCCAAGTATTTGCCAATCTCGCCCCAGAAACTGCGTTTGGTCTGCGACCAGGTGCGGGGTATGGGTGCGTTGGACGCCCTCGACGTGCTGTACTTCATGCCACAGAAGGGGGCTGTATACGTTTCCAAGGCCCTGAACAGTGCCTTGGCAAACGCAGAGAACAACTTCGGGCTTGAACCTGAAGATATGTTCGTCTCTGAAATCTTCGCCAACGAAGGTCCACGCCGCCGCTGGCGCCGCTTTGGTGCACGTGGCCGTTTCAAGCCGATCGTCAAGCGCTATGCACACCTGACGGTTGTCATTGCCGAGCGCGACATCGTCGAAGAAGACGACGACGACGAAGAGCTGGAAGCTGTCGCTGAGACCGCAGCCGTCGAAGAAGCGATCGTCGCTGAGGTTGAAGAAGATGACGATCTCATGAGCGACGAGGATCTGGAGGACAGCGAAGAGGAAGAAGTCGAGGCCGAAGAGGCTGACGACGAACCCGAAGCGGAACCTGAGTCCGACGAATCCGACAATGATGAAGACAACAAAGACGAGGACAAGGAGTAGTCTATGGGGCGTAAAGTACACCCAACCGGTTTCCGCCTCGGTGTAATCAAGGATTGGAACGCGCGCTGGTATGCCGAAGGAAGCACCTACGGTGACCTGCTGCAGGAAGACCTGCGCATTCGCGACACCATCCATGCGATGCACGACAATGCTGGAATCGCCCGGATTGAGATCGAGCGTTACCCAAACCTGGTGCAGATGACGCTGCACACCGCTCGCCCTGGAATTGTCATCGGCAAAAAGGGCGAATCGGTCAAGCGGCTGCGTCAGCAGTTGGAGCGTGAGACAGGTAAGAAAGTCAAGATCGAGGTGGAGGAGATTCCCTCGCCTGATCTGGATGCGACCCTGGTTGCGATCAACATTGCTGGCCAGTTGGAGCGCCGGATTTCGCATAGTCGCGCGATGAAGCGCTCCGCACAGCAATCGATGCGTGCTGGCGCCAAGGGCATCAAGATCATTACCTCCGGTCGTCTGTCTGGTGCAGAGATGGCGCGCCGCGAAGGCCTGCAAGAGGGACGGGTCCCTCGCCAGACCTTACGTGCAGACATCGACTATGGCACCGCCGAAGCCTTGACCACCTTTGGCCGAATCGGTGTGAAGGTGTGGATCTATAAGGGCGAGATTCTGACCGATGAAGAGCAGGCTTCAGCCGGTGTCTATCACGGCTAAGTCGCTGACCACCCTTTGGGGTGCAGTTGGGAGAGTTTAGGCTATGTTAATGCCAAAACGCATGAAGTACCGTAAGCAGTTTCGTGGCCGCATGAAGGGCAAGGCCACCCGTGGAAACAAAGTTGACTTCGGTGATGTCGGTCTGATGGCGCTTGAACCAGCCTGGATCAACAGCCGCCAGATCGAGACCGTCCGCCGTACCGTGACACGCCACCTGAAGCGTCGTGGGAAGGTCTACATTCGTATCTTCCCAGACAAGCCGGTGACCGCCAAGGCCGCTGAAACCCGTATGGGTAAGGGTAAAGGTTCGGTCGATCGCTATGTGGCGGTCGTCAAGCCAGGTCGCATCATGTTTGAAGTCGGCGGTGTGGAGAAGGAAGTGGCTGTCGAGGGCTTGCGCCGCGCCAGCTATAAGCTGCCGGTCAAGACCAAAATTGTCCATCGCATCGACCCGATCACCGGGCAGGAAACGGGGTAACGCAGCATGTTACGTGCAGAAGAACTTCGTGACCTGACGATGGATGAACTGGGCCTGCGCCTGGATGAAGCCAAGGAAGAGCACTTCAATCTGCGCTTCCAACGCGAGATTGGCCAGTTGCAGGACATCAACCGCCTCAAGGTGGTTCGGCGCAACATCGCGCGGATCAAGACCGTGATGCGTGAAAAGGAACTGGAGGCCGAAGGTGGCCAATAATCGTCGTCGTTTGACTGGAACCGTGGTCAGCAACAAAATGGACAAGACGGTTGTCGTCTCGGTGGATCGGCTGACTCAGCACCCCTTGTACGGCAAGGTCATTAAGCAGGCCAGCCGTTTCATGGCCCATGACGCAGAGAACGAGTGCGAGATGGGCGACACAGTGGTGATCGTTGAGTCCCGCCCGATCAGCAAGCACAAGCGCTGGGTTGTTCAGGAAATCGTGCGCGAGGACCTGAGCGCCCGCCAAACTGAAGTATCCGACTTGGACGTAGACGTTGCCGAAGAGCAAGATGAAACGCAAGCGTCTGAGCCAACCGAAGAGCTGTCTAATCCCTAGCAGGGCAGCGACGAAGAGGGAATCGATAACCATGATTCAGCAGGAGAGCCGCCTGAAGGTGGCAGACAATAGTGGAGCAAAAGAGCTCTTGGTGATCCGTGTGCTGGGTGGTTCTATGCGCTATTCTGGTGGCATTGGCGACATTGTCGTCGCCACCGTTAAGAGCGCATCCCCTCAAGGCACGGTCAAGAAGAGCGAAGTGGTACGGGCGGTCGTCATTCGCACGACCAAAGAATTCCGTCGCGAAGATGGCTCTTATATTCGTTTTGATGATAATGCCGCCGTCGTACTTGATGGTGCTAGCAATAATCCAAGGGGTACACGCATCTTTGGGCCGGTTGCCCGCGAACTGCGCGACGAAGGCTACATGAGGATCATATCCCTTGCGCCGGAAGTGCTTTAAGGCGTTGAGGAGAACGGGAAAGCAAGATGGCAACCAAAACAGAAACACCCAAATATAAGATCAAGCGGGGTGATACCGTGCTCGTCGTTCGTGGCAACGATAAGGGTGTCGAGGGGCGTGTCCTCTACGTTTACCCCAAGAAAGAGCGGGTCGTGGTTGAGCGGGTCAATGTGCGCAAGAAGCATCAGCGCCGTGCACCGGGCGCCAATACCCAGACCGGTATCATCCAGTTCGAGGCCCCCATCCACATTTCCAATGTGATGGTTGTCTGCCCAAGCTGCGGCGAGGCCACCCGTGTGGGTATTCGTCGCGATGAAGAACTGGGCCGCATCCGGGTCTGTAAGAAGTGCGGAGAGGACATCGACTAATGGCTAAGGGCGATAAGAAAAAGAAGAAGCAAGAAGAAGAGGACGCCCCGGTCGAGGCCAGCACGCCACGCGAACCTCAACCGCCGCATCCTCTGAAGCTACACTATCAAGAGGTCATCCGCCCCACCTTGATGGATACCTTTCAGTACGAGAACATCATGATGGTTCCCACTGTGCAGAAGGTCACCGTTAATGTGGGTCTCGGCGAGGCCATCGACAACGAACGTGCGGTCGACCACACCGAAGAAACGCTGGTATTGATCACCGGTCAGAAGCCGGTGGTGACCCGCGCTCGCAAGAGCATTGCAGGATTCAAGCTGCGTGAAGGCCGCCGTATCGGCGTGAAAGTCGACCTGCGCGGTGAACGGATGTGGTCCTTCCTGGACCGTCTAATCAACGTCGCATTGCCCCGTACCCGCGACTTCCGCGGTATCTCGCCGAATTCATTCGACGGGCGTGGCAACTACACCCTCGGATTGCGGGAACAGATTCTGTTTCCAGAGATCGAGTTCGACAAAGTCGACAAGGTGCGCGGTATGGAGATCAGCATCGTCACCAGCGCTGAAAATGACGAAGAGGGTCGCGAGCTGCTCCGGCTGCTCGGTATGCCCTTCACCGAAGTGCAAGTCGTTACGCCTGACTATGCGCGGATGTAAGCCGACCCAAGAGGAGTAACTCGCATGGCAAAAAAGGCAATGAAGGCCCGTGAGGCCAACCGGAAGTATGAGGTGCGCGTCCGCAACCGCTGCGAGCGTTGTGGACGGCCCCGCGGTTACATGCGGAAGTTTAAGCTGTGCCGCATCTGCTTTCGCGAACTGGCACTGAATGGCGACATTCCGGGCGTCAAGAAGTCTAGCTGGTAAGGGCAGAGGGATACGAACTGATGTATGTTAATGATCCGATTGGCGACATGCTGACGCGTATTCGTAACGCGCTGTTGGCTCGCCATAATACGGTTGATATTCCACACTCCAAGATCAAGGTCGAACTGGCCCGTATCTTGAAAGAGGAGGGCTTCATCGAAGACTACAGCGTTGGAGATGAAAAACCCTACAAACTGATTCACATCGAACTGCGCTACTTTGGCACAGGTCGCCAGCGTCGTCCGGTGATTACCGGGCTCAAGCGTATCAGCAAGCCGGGACGCCGGATCTATGCCAACCGCACCGAGATTCCCTGGGTGCTGAGTGGTATGGGCATCGCGATCCTGACGACTTCCAAAGGCGTCATGACCGGGCAGCAGGCTCGTCGTCATAAGGTCGGCGGCGAAGTCCTGGCCTACGTGTGGTAAGGATGGGGTATTACGATGTCACGTATAGGTAAGCTTCCAATCGAAGTGCCGAGCGGCGTGCAGGTCACCATCAAGGGCAGTGAGGTCACCGTCAAGGGCAAGTTGGGCGAACTATCGCGCCGCTTCAACCCGGATATGACCATCCGGCAGGATGGCACTCAACTGCTTGTCGAGCGGCCTACCGACCTGCGCCACCATCGTGCTATGCACGGGCTGACCCGCGCACTTCTATCCAATATGGTTGAAGGTGTGAGCACCGGCTTCGAGAAGAAGCTGGTCGTGATCGGCACTGGCTATCGCGCTCAATTGCAGGGCCGCGATTTGCAGTTGAGTTTGGGCTTCTCGCACGATATTCTTGTAACTCCGCCACCGAACGTCAGCTTTGAGGTCGAGGGCGGGACAATCACTGTGAAGTCTGCCGATAAGCATATGTGTGGCCAAGTGGCCGCTGATATTCGCAAGCTGCGTCCGCCGGAACCCTACAAGGGCAAAGGTGTCCGCTATCAGGATGAATATGTCCGCCAGAAGGCAGGCAAGTCTAAAGTCTAAGGGATTGTCGATACGACATCCATGAATTGAACGGGTGGGATGTATGCGCCCAAGCGGCGCGATCATCCGCCAGAAACGTTCAAGGAGAGAACGCAATGAGTATCAAGAGTCAACAGGCTCGCAAGCGCCGTCATCAGCGCGTCCGCCGCAAGATCAGTGGGACGCCTGAACGACCACGCCTGAATGTGTATCGTAGCAGCAAGCACATTTACGCCCAAGTCATCGATGACATTGCCGGACATACGCTGGCCTCTGCATCAACACTC
>JAADYZ010000180.1 GCA_010092775.1 Chloroflexota bacterium | reverse complement strand
GCGTTCTTTCTATGCCCTTATTCTTCACTTATCTTTTTCTTTCTTTCTAATCCCCTCACTCCACACACCCTCCCCCCCCCCCCCCCCCTCCCCCCCCCCCCCCCCCCCCCCCCCCCCCCCCCCACCACCTTTAAACCGCGCTCAACTGGCCATCCTACTTCGCCCAAGCCTATTATCTCAACACCAAAGCCGCGATGCTGGCCCTTCAGGCAGTCGATGGCGACCTCTCTGAAGGTCAGGTGGGTTTCCAGGAGGCGCTGCGCACGCTGACATTTGCCGGTCCTAGCAGCGACATCACCCTTGACGCACACCAGCAAATGATCACCGATGCCTTCATCGTCGAGGTCACCCGTGATGAGAGCGGCCTGCTCTACCGCCGCCATCTAGATACGGTGCCGAAGGTGTCACAAACCCTGGGCTTGTCAGAAGCAGACTTCCTGGCGTTGGGCATCTTTGATGAGCATACGCCAGCCTGCAACTCAGTCTAGCAGCACACCAATCTGACACAATCGGGCGACGGCGGGTACAATAGCAGCGATCATCTTTAAGGAGCGCAGCATGCAAGATACCGCCTTCGCCCTTTCCGTAGGGAGTTTCACCTTTCTCATCGCCGTGATCTGGGGAGGCCCCTTTCTGGAACTCCTTCGGTTGTTCAAGATCGGCAAGATTAACCGCGTCGAGTTGAACGGCATTCAGGATGAGAAGGTCGGCACCCCGACGATGGGCGGCTTTCTGATCATCTTCCCGGTGCTGATTGTGACGATTGGCTTGAATCTGGTTAACCTGCTGGTGCCCGACATCAGTGGACGCTCGATCTTGGTGCCCTTGGCCGTGTTGGTCTATTTTGGTGCTCTCGGTGCCTGGGACGACTGGGAGGGCTTACGTGGGACGCGAGCCGTCGGCGAAGGGCTTTCCGCGCGGCTGAAGTTCATCGCGCAGGTGCTGGGAGCAGTTGCCGCCGCCGTCGCAATTGCCTTTGTGCTCGAACTGGATTTCATGCTGCTGCCGGGTGTGCCGGTCACGTTTGAGCTGGGCATTCTGTATGTGCCCATCGCCGCGCTGATCATTGTGGGCACTTCGAACGCGGTCAACCTAACGGATGGCATGGATGGCTTAGCGGGCATCATTACCGCCAGCGCCTTCGCCGCCTACGGTGTGATCGCCCTGCTGCAGGGGCAGGTCTTCCTGACGCAGTTCTGCTTCACGATGGTAGGGGCCTGTTTCGCTTTCCTGTGGTTCAACGCTCACCCCGCCCAATTATTTATGGGCGACACCGGATCATTGGCCTTGGGGGCCACCTTGGCGACCGTCGCACTGATGACCGGCCAGTGGATCATCCTACCAGTGATCGCCATCATCCCGATGGCGGAGACTATTTCCGTGATCTTGCAGGTGGCCTCAGCGCGCTACAGCCGCCGCTATCTGGGTGAAGACCGGCGCATCTTCAAAATGGCGCCGCTGCACTATCACTTCAAACTGCTCGGCTGGAGCGAGACGCAGGTGGTACAGCGCTTCTGGCTGGTCGGTATCCTGGCCGGGATGTTCGGTGTTGCATTGGCTCTGTTGTGACCGATTTTATCATAGCTTAGAAAGCCAACCAGTGTATTCGCGTATTACAACGTGGGCATCAACAGTCTGGCGCTCTAACCCTGCCCACCCGTAGAAAGGCCAGTCAAGTGAGCAACTGCTTGCCCAACGATGGCCTTAATGGTGGCACCATCGTAGGACTCCAGCGCATCGAGGTAGGCATCTGCATCCATGACGGCTTGAAGCTGACGGTCAAGCTTGGTTAATAGGCGCTTGCTCTCCACCGGATCAGTTGCCTCATGCTGATTGAGGAAGCCGACTAGCGCGGCTGCCTGCTCCCGCCAGCCGATCAGGCCGAAGAGTTCCGCGACGGCGACCAAGGTGTTAGTGCGCTCCAGGTCGTTGTTGATCTCGTCCGCCGTCTGAAGGGCAAGGACGAGGTGCTTGCGCACCCCATCCAAATCGCCGCGGCCTAAGGCCATGCGCGCCATCTCCCGATAGATGTCGACCATAGCCTGGCGAATATTGGACCCTTGGGCCAGCTCCAGTGCTTCTGACAGGTAGCGTTCGGCCAGATCATAATCTCCTTCCCGGTTGGCGATCAGGGCGAGGAAGGCCAAACTGAAGGTCATGCCCCACACGTCTTTGATCTCGCGGCGCAGGCTAAGCGAGCGCTGGTGTAAGGACTTGGCCTGCCCAAAGTCCTGCCGATCAATGGCCAGATTGGCCAGATGGTTGAGCGCCATCGCCACCTGGAAGGTCTCGCCGGTTTGCTGGGCTATGCTCAGGGCGTCTCGTAAGACTGCCTCCGCTTCAGCGAGATCGCCCGCCCGCCGGTACATCACAGCCAGATTATTGAGGCGATGCGCGACGGCGCGCTTGTCGCCTAGCTCCCGGCTAATGCCCGCCGCCTCGCTGTAATACTTGATCCCGAGGTGGTGGTTGTTGTACCAGGATGCGATCCCGCCAAGATTGGAGAGAATCTTCGAAAGCCCGGCCCGATCGTTGATGCGCCGCCGGATGGTGAGGCTTTCCTGATAGAGCGGTTCGGCCTGCTCCAGGTTACCCTGGATAAACGCCACATTGCCCCGGCTGTTGAGGGCCTGGGCAATGCCCTTCTCATCGGCCAGTGTCCGCATAAGGTCGAGCGCATCTTCAAAATAGCTGTCAGCCTGATCGAAACGGCCCTGAAAGAAGTGTGTCCCGCCGATAGCGATCAGCAGGTTGGCTTTCTCGCGCCGGTCGTCCAGCCGATTGGCCAGGTCGAAGGCCCTGGTGAGCGTCTCATGGGCATGGTCATAGCGACTGAATCCCATCTGGATGTTGCCTAGCCGCGCCAAGTAGGACAGGCGCCCTTGTTCATCACCCGAGCGGAGGATCGACAGACCGCGCTGCGCGAGCTGTTCAGCTTGCTGCAAGTTCCCCAGGCTCAGGTGATGGTCCAGCGCTGTGTCGAGTGCCGCCAGTTCTCGGTCGGTCTTGCCTGCCTCACGCCAATGCCCAGCCAGCGCCACAGCATATTCGGCTTGATCTCCGTAGAGTGCTTCGATTGCCTCGGCCACCTTGCGATGGGCGGCACGGCGGGTGTTGTGATGCAGGTCTTGCAGGATGGTCTCGCGCAGCTTGTCGTGGGCAAACTGCCATTGACCATCTTGCAGGCTGATGACTGCTGCGTTGGCACAGGTATTGAGCCAGGCATCGAGATCGGGCAGTTTGTGACGGTCGACCAGCTCGCCGAGCAGCGTCAAGTCGAGTTGGCGGGCGGCAACAGCAGCCAGTTTGAGGAGGGTCTGTGCCCGATCAGGGACGCGGCTCAAGCGTCGGCGCACAATGTCGCGAATGCCACCCACAAACACCGATTGAGGCAAGGTGACCTTGCCGACCTGATCCAGAGCACCTGCCTCTTCGGCCAGAATGCGAACGGTCTCGATCAGAAAGAAGAGGTTGCCCTCCGTCTCTTTATTGAGCAGATCGACCAGTTCGCCACGCTGGCCCGCCTGCCCCAACATGGATGTGCTCAGTTCCTCTATTTGCGCCTTAGACAAGCGATCCAGCGTCAGCACCCGCGCCTGTTCAAGTTGGCGGGGCAGCTCGGGCCGCTCGTCGCTGCGGTAGCTGCCTACGATCAGCAGCTGCTGATCGCGGGTTTGGCGGGACAAGCGATCCAGCAGTTCGATGCCCTCACCCGCCCAATGTAAGTCTTCTAGAATCAACAGGATCGGGACGGTCTGTGCTGCGAACAACTCCAGGACCGTTGTGATGATCGCCTGTTTGCGCCCTTTCGGATCGAGGTCTGGGACGGACAATGCCGGGCGGCGCAGCAACGCCGGCAAATCCGGGATGATGGCTTGCAGAGTCGCCTGTTGCGTCGGATCGATCTCGCTGCGTAAGGCGAGTGATCGCAAGGGGTTGATCCATGCCTGAAAGGGGACACCACCCTCATTGACCGCTTGACCGCGCAGCACCGTGACACCGCTCACCAGTGCGTGTGTACGGAGTTCGTCCAGCAGGCGAGACTTGCCGATGCCGCTCTCCCCGCCGACCAGCCAGGTCGTGCCCTGGCCTGCTTGCGCCCGCTCCAGGGCTTCTTCTAAGATGGCCATTTCCCTGGCCCGCCCGACAAAGCGAGCCGCTTTCAGGTAACTCTCGCGGATCTCCTGGCTTTCAGTTGGTCGGGGGAGTCCAGCGGCGTCTGATAAGGCGAAGAGGGCGGCAGTCGCATCAGCGTAACGCTCGGTTGGGTCCTTGGCTAAGAGCTGCAGGATGACCCGCTTGAGTGAATCTGGAACGTCGAGGGCCAGCGGATCTGGCCTGTCGTTCAGGATCAGGTTGATCATGGCGGGGACGCTATCCGCCGCGAAAGGATGACGCCTCGCAAACATCTCGTAAGCCATCACGCCCACCGAATAGAGATCGGCGGCAGGAGTGATCGCCTTGCCCGTGATGGCTTCTGGAGCGATATAGGCCAGGGTGCCCGACAGGTTGACATCGTCATCGCTGGCAACCGCCAGGCCAAAATCCAGCAGGTAGGCGCTCCCGCCAGACACCAAAACGTTGCCCGGTTTGAGGTCGCGGTGCAACACATCATGGCGATGGAGATAGGCCAGCGCTTGCAGCACGTCAATCAGATAGCCGACCTTTTGCCCCACGTGCTGGGCTGGGGCGGCAAGCAAGTGGCTGGCATTCGGTAGGTAGTCCATCGTGAAGTAAGGTAGATGGGGGCCATCAAATCCGTAGTCCAGCACAGAGACGATATTGGGGTGACGCAAGGAAGCCAGGGTACGAAACTCACGCGCCAGGGCCAGCCGCAAGACTTGCGCATCCCCGCCCGGCGAGCGCATGGGCAGGCGCAGCCGTTCGCTAGAGGTGACGCGCTTAAGTGC
>JAADYZ010000179.1 GCA_010092775.1 Chloroflexota bacterium | reverse complement strand
GTTTCCCCTGTGGCATCGATAAGCGATGGGGTGTTCCCTACTATGATTTCGGTATCGGATGCAGCGCCGCGGTATCTTCTCCAGCTTGCGCCGCATCCCATGCATAAGCTGTGACTATAAGCAATGTCATGATGGTCAAGGCCAAAGCATTGCATGGCTTCATCGATGTGCCCTTGCTTTGTCAGTTTGCCTTGCAGATACTCTAGGGGCATCCCAATCACAAATCCAGGCCTCAGGGTGATTAGTGATCATAAATGTCGTGGATACCTATTGAACAACCCTATTGCAAAACAGGGTCCGGAGAATGCTTCGGAGGACAAGGCATTCAGGCTGCATCGGATACGCATCTGTCTGGTTCCAAGGCATGGTGTTGGCCCATATCTCGTTTCAGGTCACTGTCTCCGGCGAAGCGATGTCTAGCAGGAGTACGAGTTGTGGACTGTGCCAAGAAGCTGGACATTGGTATGAAACCCCATATTGACGCCCTCTGCTGCGTCATATATTATTGTGGGGAACTCGTTTAGTAAAAATTCTACTGAGCACCCTAACTTACTCGGAGGGTTCAAGCCTGGATCGCAAAGTAACTTTAGCTGACATTGCCCGCGAGAGCGGGGTCTCCCAATCGACGGTCTCTTTGGTGCTGCGAAACAAAGGTGGCATGAGTGAAGACACCCGTCAACGAGTCCTTGATACGGCGCAAGCACTTGGCTACGTCTACTCTCCCTCTAATCAGTCGCCGCGACGTAGCAGCCCCAACACCGTTGGTTTGATTGTCAAGGTGAGGCCAGATGATTCGCCAGACACCAACAGCTTCTACGCACCAGTGCTGGCTGGCATCGAAGGCGTGTTAAGGCGTCATCAGGTCAGCTTGGTCTATGCTAATGTCCCCGTCGATGACACTAATCATCCGCTGGAATTGCCCTGGATTCTGAACGAACAAGATTTCGATGGTCTGATTCTGGTAGGTGTCCAACTTGACCAAACCAAATTGGATCCGATCCTGGAAACAGGAGCACCGCTAGTACTTGCTGATGCCTATGCCCCCGACAATGCTCATGACTCGGTAGTGTCGGATAACTATGCTGGAGCCTATCAAGCGACCAATCATCTGATCGAACACGGCCATCGGAAGATTGCCATCTTAGGAAGCCAAACAGAGGGCTTTCCAAGCATCTTGGAACGGAGGCATGGCTTTGAGGCAGCCATGGTTGACCACGACCTAGAACCCATCTATTGGGACTGCCCTTTAAGGCCAGACGCCGTTGCGCCGGTCTTCGCGGTCTTTAAGGCCCAAGACCCTGCTGTCAGTGGCATCTTCGCCGCCAATGATGACATAGCCATTGCGGCCATTGCTTCTGCGCGGGCTTTGGGCTTGCGTGTTCCAGAGGACTTGTCGATCGTTGGTTTTGACAATATCGCCCCTGCCCAACACGTATCTCCAGCGCTGACAACAATGCGTGTTGACAAGATTGGAATGGGGCGTCTTGCGGCGCAGTTGATGCTGAATCGCATTGACTTCCCCGACTCAGGCATGGTTCGCACGGTGATCTGCCCAAGCCTGGTGCGCCGCGCATCTGTCATGAGCATTCCTCCGAACCACTAAAGATTTTACTAGTCTTCTACCAGACAAGTCTTGACATCACCCTAAAATCGATTACAATAGCAAATAGAGTTTACTAAAATTTTTAGTAAATCGGCTGTTGAAGCCCTGGGTTAGCCGAATGCGAAGGTCCAGCCACAGCCTTCACCAGGATTGTCAAGTCTAGACCCCCGGCGCATCAGAGCCAATCGAATAAGAACGACTTCATCTGCAGATGATCTGAGTCGCGACTCTCCTTTCCGAGGAAAGGAAACGCCAAAACTGCCGGGCGTGGAGGCTGCGCTTTCGCGCATAGAACAAGAGTTCTAATTCGCGAGCATCACCAGCTATACAGCCCCAACCAGAAATGAGAGGCCTATGGTCGACACAAAAATGGAGCAGCTTGCTGTTGGAAGTCCCCTTCCAAATCTTCCCTGGGAGGATCGGCCAACGGGAAACCAGGATGTCGTGTGGCGTTCACAACGCAATCCGATCATTCCCCGCGACCTTCTCCCGATCTCAAACAGCATCTTTAACAGCGCCGTTGTGCCCTACGAAGATGGTTTTGCCGGTGTATTTCGTGTGGATGACAAGTGCCGCACGATGCAAATCCATAGCGGCAGGAGCCTGGACGGAATCAATTGGACGCTGTCTGAAGACCGTATCCAGTTCCTTGCCCATGACGATCGAACCAAGCAAATCCTGGATTTTGAACACAACTACGATCCACGCGTGCTATGGCTGGAGGATCGCTACTATGTGACCTGGTGCAATGGCTACCACGGTCCAACGATTGGGGTCGGGTACACGCACGACTTCGAGACCTTTTACCAGATGGAAAACGCCTTTCAGCCATTCAACCGCAACGGCGTGCTCTTCCCGCGCAAGATCGACGGAAAGTACGCTATGTTGAGCCGCCCAAGTGACAATGGCCATACGCCTTTCGGCGACATCTTCTACAGTGAGAGCCCCGATATGGTTCATTGGGGTGTGCACCGTTACGTCATGGGCGCCAGTAATGGTTGGCAAGCCACCAAGATTGGTGCGGGCCCCATTCCGATTGAAACATCAGAGGGCTGGCTGTTGATCTATCACGGTGTATTGACCTCTTGCAACGGCTTTGTCTACAGCTTCGGCGCGGCTTTGCTCGATCTTGATGAGCCATGGCGCGTCATTGCACGCGGTGAGCCCTATCTGCTTGCACCACAAGCAGAGTACGAGCGCACAGGCGATGTGCCCAATGTGGCCTTCCCTTGCGCCGCCCTCGTTGACGCTGCGACGGATCGCATAGCCATCTACTATGGTGGGGCAGATACCGTTGTTGCGTTGGCCTTTGCTTATGTCAATGAAATCGTGGACTTTGTGAAGTCCAATTCCGCACTCTAACGCATCTACGGAGACTTAACTATGAAGAAGAACGTCATTGCTCTACTCGGATTGGTGATTGCGCTTGTTCTCGTTGCCTGTGGTGGGACGGCAGCTCCAGCCGACACAAACAGCGGCGAGGAAGCTGCTAGCGACGAAGCCGCTGAGGAAGAGATTTCTGGCCGGATCACTGTGCTGACCAATCGTACCGACATCGTTGATACCGTTTTCGTTGAGTATGCCGAGCGTTTCAACGAAATCTACCCTGATGTGACCGTTGAATTCGAAGCGGTTACTGACTATGAAGGTGAAGTGCAGATCCGCATGAACACCGATGATTACGGCGACGTACTGCTGATCCCGAACGGGGTGCCAACTGACGAATTGCCAGATTTCTTCGAGCCGTTGGGCAGCGTTCAAGAGCTCGAAGATCAGTACATTTTTGTGACCGAAGATGCCTTTGACGGTCAGGTCTACGGCATCCCAGTTGTAGGCAATGTCCAGGGCATCGTCTACAACAGAGCGGTTTTCGAGGAAGCTGGTATCGCTGAACTTCCTGGCACACCTGAGGAGTTCCTCGAAGCGATGCGCATGATCCGTGACAATACGGATGCTATCCCCTACTACACCAACTATGCTGCTGGCTGGCCACTCGTTCAATGGGAAGGGCATCGTGGGTCGGTGACCGGTAATCCAGACTACTCCAATGAAATGGTGTACATGGAGTCTCCCTTTGCAGAAGGTAGCGCCCACTACACCATCTATAGGCTGATGTACGATCTGGTGGCCGAGGGTCTGGTTGAAGTCGACCCGACCACCACCGACTGGGAAGGGTCCAAGACGCTGATCGGCACCGGCCAAGTTGGTGCGATGGTGCTCGGTTCCTGGGCGATTGTTCAGATGGAAGAGGCCGCCGACGATGCAACAGACATTGGCTATATGCCCTTCCCCGTAACAGTCGATGGGGAACGCTACGCAGAAGCCAACGGTGACTACAAAATTGGCATCAACGTCAACAGCGACAACAAGGCCGCTGCTCGCGCCTGGCTAGATTGGTTCCTCAACGAGTCCAACTTTGCCTTCGATCAGGGGGGCATCCCACCCGTCATCGGCAGCGAATATCCGCCGCAGTTGTCTGCCTTTAGCGACATGGGTGTGAACCTGGTGCAGATGAATCCGGCCCGCCCTGGCGAAGAAGGCTGGCTTGATGAAATCGACTCCGAAGCTGAGATCGGTCTCTGGGATCCGGCATTCCGGCAGCGGATCATTGAGGCTGCTTTGGGCAACACCGATGAGACTTTCGACGATATCATGGCTGACCTCAACGCCCGTTGGGCCGAAGCTCAGGCGGAAGTCGTCTCGCAGTAAACGTTAATTAGGACGCAGCAGAAGGGGCCTTGGCAGCCTCTTCTGCTGGCATCACCGAAGCGTTGCCACCGATCGGTGTTCATTTGCAGGGATAAGGTTAGGCATTATGGGCGACATCAATGCACAGATCACGCCTCAACCTGGGGCACTAAACAATCCTTTGAGTTTGAGCCGTCTCTTTCCGGATATGACTTATCGGCAGCAGCAGCGCGT
>JAADYZ010000178.1 GCA_010092775.1 Chloroflexota bacterium | reverse complement strand
TGTGTCAACAAGCGACACAGCCCCAGACCCTATGTTAGGGTCCAGGGGTGCAGACAAGGCAGGTCGGGGAGGGTGGACTAGAACTGCTCGGTGGTAAGCATCTCTAGGAAGTCTTCGTTGGAGTCGGTGCGGCGAATTTGATCGAGGACGGCTTCGGTGGCCATGGTCTGATCCATGCCAGCCCCATTAGGCGGCGCGGCCATCATCTGGGATATCATCCGGCGCATGAGCCAGACGCGCTGCAAGATGTCTGGGCCGAGCAGCAGTTCTTCGCGGCGAGTGCTGGATTTTTCGACATCGAAAGCGGGGAAGATGCGCCGCTCCTGCATCTTGCGGGAGAGGGTCAGCTCCATGTTGCCGGTCCCCTTAAATTCCTCGTAGATCACATCGTCCATGCGCGAGCCGGTATCAACCAGGCAGGTCGCGATGATGGTGAGCGAGCCACCCTCTTCAATGTTGCGGGCTGCCCCAAAGAAGCTTTTGGGCGGATAGAGGGCGCTCGGATCGAGGCCACCAGACAAGGTACGGCCACTTGGTGGCACGACCAGATTGTAGGCGCGCGCCAATCGGGTGATGCTGTCCATCAGGATCACCACATCCCGGCCAGACTCAACCAGCCGCTTGGCCCGGTCCAGGGCCATCTCGCTGACGCGTACCTGATTGTTCCAGGTCTCGTCAAAGGTGGAAGCGATCACCTCAGCTTCCACTGAGCGATCCATATCAGTGACCTCTTCAGGCCGCTCACCGATGAGCAGCACCATCAGGTGCACCTCTTGATAATTCTCGCTGATGGCGTTGGCAATTTCTTTCAACACGGTCGTCTTACCGGCTTTGGGTGGCGAGACGATCAAACCGCGCTGACCGCGCCCGATTGGGGCCACCAGGTTGATCAGGCGGGTTGAGATGATGCGGGGGTTCGTCTCCAGATTAAAGCGCCGTTCCGGGAAGATCGGGGTCAGGTCTTCAAAGTGAGGACGATATTTGGACTGTTCAGGGTCTAACCCATTGACGGCTTCCACCCGCAGCAGGCCGAAGTATTTTTCGGTGTCTTTCGGCGGACGAGCTTGCCCAACCACCATGTCGCCCGTACGCAGGTCAAAACGGCGGATCTGCGTCTGGCTGACGTAAATGTCATTGGGGCCGGGGAGGTACTTCTCGGAGCGCAAGAAGCCGATGCCATCATCGATCACGTCGAGTACGCCGCCCCGCAGTTGGTAGCCTTGCTGCTCCGCCTTATGGCGCAGCAGTGAGAGCACCAACTCCGTCTTCTTCAGTCGACTAAAGCCGGCAATGCCGGCATCACGGGCCCGGTCGCGCAGCTCCGTTAAGGTCATATCTTCTAAGTCGCCGATGTTTAAGTTGTTGACCATTCCAGCATTCCTTGATCGTGCGATGAGTTCCAAGTGGGGCAGCGAGCGCTGCCTAAGAACACGCTATGGCCTGACCACAACAGGCAGGGTTTGGGCAAGTGGCATTGGGTGTAATGTCTTGATTGGGCCAAAGATGGTTACTCTGTCATCATGAGATCATTAGCCACCCAAGACGCATTACCGTGGCTCTGAGCCAAAATCCGCTCGTGCTGCGAAATGGCCAATATAACCTTCTCGAAAAGGTGCACTGAGGGGATGGTGTTAGTTTGTTTAGGTTGTGCTGATGTCGCGAAGAGTGGTGGACCCCACTCCCGCTCTAAGAAGGCGCACGTTACAGCTTGATTTGATGCTGTGTTTATGCCTCAGGCTGAGCTTTCGAGCGAAGTATATCATGCAGGTTAGGTGAAGTCAATCACATTTGCAAGACAGAAATGGTGGCATTATGAACAGATTACAACCGGATCAGCTTGTAGCCAAGGAGGTTTTCCAGGTCAACGCGATGGGTTCCTTCATGATGCACCAGGCCGGTGATCAGCGTGATGACGCTGCCCGGCGCGCCCCAAGGAAAAAGGAACATCGTCTCTAGCTTTTCATCCGGTACTTTGCGCACCAGCCCACGCAGTTGGATATGCGCCGCCTCGTAGTCGCCGTAAACCTGGGCTTGTGAGGCATGGTGGGCTGCCTCCACCATGCGCCGATTATAGTCGTCCAGGCCGTTCCAACCGCTGATGCGATACTGCTCCCCTTTGAGCGCAGCTCGCAGCCCGCGTACTCCCTCCAGGTTCCAACTGGTGATGTGCGCCACCAGATCGCGCACTCGCCAATGCCCATCTTCATAGACGATCAAATTGGGGCTGAGGTTCTCTAGTACGCCACTTGTTTTCACCCGGCAGTCTTCTAGATGGTCGAGCAATTCGGCCTTGTTTTGCGGCTGTTGCGCACGTAGGTCAGGCATTAGGTGGTTTGATCCTGAAGCTTGGCTTGCTGTCGTTCAAGGATAACGCGCCAATCCTCCACGCCACAGGCTTCGACCCAATCGGTATAGACGGCGGCCATCTCTTTGACCTGTTCGGGTTGATAGCGGGCCAGATCGTTGAGTTCGGTGCGGTCGGCTATCATGTCGTAGAGTTCCCATTTCTGGAACCGCTCGCGCACCAGCTTCCAGCGGCCCTGGCGAACCGCACTGTGACCCTCAAATTCCCAACACAGGGTACGTTCGGCGGCCTCAGAATCTACCTCGCCGTTGAGCGTAGCGAGCAAGCTCAAGCCTTGTAGGGGGGTGATGCTCTCGCCATGGGCCTCGCTAGGATAGTCGGCCCCAGTCAGGTCAAGCAGGCTTGGCATTAGGTCAATAAGATGGCTGATTCGGTCACAGATTTGGCCAGCCTCGATCTGTCCTGGCCAATGGGCGATAAAGGGGCTGGCGATGCCGCCCTCGTGTACTGAGCCACTGTATTCTCGGAAGGGCGTGTTGCTGAGGTTGGCCCAGGGTAGATCGAGGCTGAGGGCCAATCTAGAATCCCACACCTGATTCTCTGGCTGATTATCGGGCAGCCAGCGCGAGGTGGCCCCACTCAAGGACATGAATAAGATCAGCGTATTCTGCGTGATCCCTGCCTCGTCCAAAACCTCCAACAGTTTCCCAAGGCCATGATCAATATCGTTGACCAGCAGTGCATGGGAGGCCATCCTGAGCGTTTCCCAATTTTGCTGAGAGACCTCCTCCCAAGCCGGGGCGCTTAGATCGCGCGGGGTGATCATCCACTTCGAATCGATCAAGCCCAACTCAATCAGACGGCGGTGGCGGGCCAGGCGCAGCAGGTCCCAACCTAAACGATAGCGCTCGGCAAAGCGTGGGATGTCGGGTGGGTGGGCGTGCAAAGGATAACGCGGGGCCTGATGCGAGATGGTCAGGAAAAACGGAGCACCTTGATCGATCAGCTCTTGGAGAAACCAGCGTGCATGATTGCTGATCGCCTCAGTGAGGTGAAAATTGTCGGTGCTGGGCAGGACGGCTTCGCCTTGGTAGCTCAGCCCAGGCGGCTCGAGATGGTAACTGGCCGCAGGACTGGGCGCAAAAAAGGCGTGATCAAAGCCGCGCTGATAGGGTGAGGCTAGCTTGCCTTCTGCATCGCTAAGCCGCCAGATTCCCGATAGGGCCGTCTGATACCCGATCGCCTTGAGCAGTTCTGCCAGGGTGATACTACTGGGCAGGAGTCTGCCCTGATAGCTGTGCAGCCCTTCATCAGCCTGACCATGCCCCATACCCGCCTGATGGGCATAGAGGCCAGTCATCAAGGCGGCTTGTGAAGCTGCGCTCTCGCCGCTGCTGTAGAACTGGCTGATGCGCAAACCCTTTTCCGCCAGCCGATCCAGATGCGGTGTGTCAATCTCACCGCCAAAGCAGCCCAGGTCGGAGAAGCCAAGGCTGTCGGCCAGAATCAAAATGATGTTGGGGTGATGTCGTGTGTCCATTAGACCATTGTAAAGAGGCTGCGCCGTGCAGCCGCGAGAGGGAAGTCGGTCCGTTCGCGCTTCCCAAACAGGCTGATCTGTTGGTAGCCCGCTTGCTCAATCAGGTCGAGAGCCTGCTCAAAATCGGCGGCAACGCGCTCTGGCTTGTGTGCATCGGAGCCTAGCACAAGCGGAATCTCGCGTTCGTTCGTCGCACTAAGAATCTCAATATTAGGGTGGATCTCGCGGCCTGCTTTGATCAAGCCAGAGGTGTTCACCTCCATCGCAATGCCGGTCGCTGCAATGCGGTCCAAGGCGGGTAGAATGTCATCGATCAACTTGCCCGGATTCCACTTGGCTGGGAAGACCTGCTTAATCAAATCTGGGTGGGCCAGGCAGTCGAACAGGCCGGTTTCAGCAGCCTGCGCCAGGTGATCGAAGTAAAGCAGTTGGTAATCGCGTGGGCTACCCTGGTGATAGGCTTGTTTGTAGCGCGGATAGCTAATGTGTACCGACCCCAGGATGTACTCAAAATCCGCCTTTTGATGCAGCTCTTCCAGCCATGTCTCAAAACCAGGCATGTAATCACTCTCCAGGCCCAGACGCACATCCAGCTTATCGGCCCAGGCATCACGTGCCCGGTAGACCAGCTCAACGTACTCATCTAATTGGTCAACCGACATACGGACATTGTCGGCGGTACCAAACGGCTCCGGATTGTGGCAGGTGAAGATTATGCCGCCGAGCCCCCGTTCATAGGCTTTGGCAGCGTAGTCCTCTGGCTCGCCTTTGGCATGTTTGCAAAGTGTCGTATGCATGTGCGAATCATAGAGCACACGCGGATTCAAGTCCGTTACAGCCATATCAGGTAAGCCCTTCTTCTCAGGGTAATGATCAGTTTGTTAATGGACGCCAGCCGACTAAGGTTAGCGGCCTGTCTGGGTCCTCACTAAATTCGAACTCAACAGTAAAGCGCAGCTCTTCGAACAGGCCACGTCGTACGGTGTCACAGTTGATGTCGGGCCCACAAGTGAAACGCACTTCATCCCAAACCTCAAAGACGTTCTCTTCGACCTCGACCACATAGCCCTGCCCGCCTGTCAAGTCCATCTGGAAGCGGGTGCCCGCCGGTACAGGTGACTGCTCAACCACTTCAATCAACTGTCGCTCGACCGAACTGCCGTCGGCGGACGGGTTGGCCACGCCTGCTTCCTCCACACGAATTACGTAGGTGTAGCCCCATTGGTAGTCGAAGCCGTCAATGCGATCATACAGAAGTTCGACTGCTTCATCTCCGTCAGGCTGAGTGATCAGCCAGCACAGTTGAAGCGCTTCGCCCTGGCATTCCTGCTTGTGCGCGGCGACCACGTAGGTTTCTTGGCTGTTGCCTGGCCCACAGGCGGCCAACAGCAATCCGGTCAGCACGAGGCCAAGCCAGTGTTTGGGGGGCATAGTACTCCTAGAATAGTGACGTGGATTAACCCCTCCAATCTTACCATTTTTGGGCTACTTAGCATCCGCTTTTTGGGTAGGGCTGGACCCAAGCTCCTGGCGATGCCATAATCCTACCGCCAAGTTGATTGGACGCTGAAGGAGCTTGTGATGCCCACACCGATCTTTGAATATGGTGGTCAGCCAGGACAGCCTGTGATGCATCTGGCTCTGGCAAATGGCTTTCCTCCCCAGACCTATCAACCGCTGCTGCGGGCCTTCACGGATCGCTTTCAGGTGCTGACGCTGCTGCCCCGACCTCTGTGGCCAGACGGCGCTCATCAGGATGGTCTGAGCTCTTGGGCCGATATGGCCGATGATTATCTAGCCGGAATGCACGAGCACAAGCTGAGCGCTGTGATTGCCCTTGGCCATTCGATGGGCGGCATCGCGGCGATGTTGAACGTGCTAGCCGAGCCAGAGCGCTTCAGGGCGCTGATTCTACTCGACCCGACCCTGATCTCTCCGCTTGCGCTGAGGGGGATCGCGCTGACGCGCGTGCTGGGTATGGCGTCGCTAACCCCACTCTCGCGCAAGGCGCTCAGGCGGCGCGATCACTTCCCCGATGAGCAAAGCGCTTTCGACTACTGGCGGGGTAAGGGGTTGTTTCGAGATTGGTCGGACGAGACGCTGTGGCTCTACACGCGCGGTCTGACGCAGCCCTCATCGAACGGTACCGGATTAGAGCTGGCCTGGTCCCGCGATTGGGAAGCCAAGTACTACCGCACGATCTACACGCAATCCTACCAACGTATGAGGGACTTGAACGGCCTGGTCCCAACCCTATTCATCCGAGGTGGTACCTCGTCCGCCTTTTCCGAAGCGGCTGCTCGCCGCGTCCGATCGTTGCTGCCGGACGCCGAACTGCGGGTACTTGATGGCGAGGGCCATCTCTTCCCACAGGCCGCCCCGATCAAAACCTACACCATGATCGCTGAATGGCTCGCCGCGCAGGACTTGATCTAGGTGACAAAGTCACGTTGATCGGCGTGGGCTTTCCAGGCCTCGGTCTCCAGAATGTCCGCGATGTTCTCCAGAGCACTGCGCACTTCGTCATCACTGTTATAGAAATGCGGTGCGATGCGGATACCGGCTCCTTTGCGGAAGTCGACGGTGATGTTGCGGGCGATCAACTCACGCGAGACGCCGTAGGCCTGTGGTGGCCTCAGTGTGACCGTTCCGGCTCGCTGGGCGCTGTCGCGCGGCGACATCACATCGTAGCCGTACTGATCGGCTAAGGCGATGATCAGTTCAGTCTGCCGGATTGATTTGCTGCGGATGGCCTCAAGGCCCACCTGGTTGATGATGTCCACCCCGGGTTGGATCGCATAAAGGGAGGCGACACCCGGTGTGCCATTCATCAGCCGGTAGGCATCTTCTCGCATGGCGAAGTTCTCAACGTCGAAAGCAAAGGGCTGTTGATGCGCGAACCATCCGGTCACCTTGGGCTCAAGGTCTTTCAATCGATCGGGCCGGACGTACATAAACACGCCACCGGGGCCGCCGCACAGCCACTTCAGCACGCCGCCAATGTAGTAATCCACCTTGGTGGCGCTCACATCAACTGGGATGATCCCTACACTGTGGTAGCCATTCAGCAGCACCTGCGCCCCGACTTGCTGTGCCTTCTCGACAATAGCCTGGGCAGGCATGATCATCGCGCTGCGGAACAACACATGGCTGATGCTGACCAGCCGGGTGCGTTCATCAATGGCGTCGAGCAGTTCACCCACATCAATGGTGATGCCATCTGCTGTCCGGATCATCTCGATCTGCATGTGATCTGGTAGCCAACGGCGTAGTACATAGACATCACTGGGGAAGTCCATGTCGGTGATCACCACTTTGTTGCGCTGGGTGTTTGTGAAGTCCATCCCGCTAAATAGGATGCTGTTGGCGATGCTGGCGTTCTGATGGATCAGCACGCTGTCGGCAGGGGCACCCATCAGCGGGGCAATTTTGTTGCCGACTTGCAGGTTGAGGTCCCACCAGATTTTGCCCCAGGCTGACACACCGTGTTCAGCCCAGGAGTCGGCATAGGCCTGTAGGTTCTGGTAAACGGCACGTGGCATCGCCCCAAGGGAGTTGTTGATCAGATAGGTTTTGGTCGCCAAGATCGGAAATTCGGGCCGCCACGCCAGGAGTGGATCGTTTTGCTCAGTCATAGAGGGTTCTCTCAGGTGCTTGGTTTGGGTTAAGCGGAGTCTAGCAAGCGAAGATAGCGGGGCGCAAGCTGGCCTGCTGGGCCCTTGATGAGGCGCAGAGCTTAATGGGTAGGCCGAATAGCGCAAGTGATGATACAATAGCGAGTGTCTTGATTGGTATTCTGGGACATTCTACCTAATCGCTTTTGTACTGACGTATAGGATGGAGACGTAAAAGGTGCTTTCCGGTCACACGCTTAAAGGCCGCTACCGTATCTACGATCATCTGGGTGTGGGTGGTGCTGCCACCGCATATCTCAGCCGCGACTCCATAACGGGGCAGATGGTGGTGGTTAAGGTGGTGCATCCTCACCTTGTTAATGATGACTTTATCGCCCGCTTCCAACGCGAAATTGATCTGCTCCAACAGATCAACAGCCCCTACATCATCGGCTTGCACGACTGGGCGCTGCGTGAATACGATGAGGCCATCAACCAAACCTTGAACTACATCATCATTGAGTTTGTCGAGGGGCATACCCTGGCCAATGTGATCGATGATCGAGCACCGTTAGCGGAAAAAGACGCTCTGGCCATCACCCGCCAGCTTGCGTTGGGGCTGCACGAGGTGCATCGTCTGGGGATTGTGCACCGCGACATCAAGTCGCAGAATATCATGGTGACACCAGACCAGCGCGTCAAGCTGATCGACTTTGGCATTGCCAAAGGCCAGAACCAACTGACGATCACCGGGCCATCTCAGTTTACGGGTACCATCTATTATGCTCCACCGGAGCAAATTCTGGAGGCCAGTTCGGTCGATCACCGGGCTGACATCTATTCTCTGGGTGTGGTGCTCTACGAAATGTTGATGGGGCACCTTCCCGTGCGCGCCCGCGAATTGGGGACGGCGGCCTCTCGCATTATCTCTGGCAACATCGAGCCGCTTCAAGAAGTCACCGATGATGTCGCTGACCTGGTGCTTACGATGATGGCCCCCAAAGCCGACAATCGCCTGGATACCGCGATGGACGTCGTTCACGCGATTGATCAAATTGAATCCGATGCCTTTGACGTGGCCGGGCTAGACGATCTACCGACGCCTGCCACCACCATGATCGCCCAAGCCGTCATCCAGAAAGAACAAGCCAACCTGGGGCCACAGTATGCACTGATAACCGAAAGTGGCCAATCCATTGTGCTGCGTGGGCAGCAGATCACGGTTGGGCGCAGTCACCCAAGCGATCCGAACGTGCCGGATGTTGATTTGTGGGCGCTCGGCATTGAGCAGGCCCGCACCGCATCGCGCCGCCACTGCCGCATCGTGATCACCAATGATGGCGCTTATGTTGAGGACCTGGGCAGCATGAATGGAACCTTTGTCAATGGGGCACAGCTCCAGCCCGGCTCTTTGCAGCAGCTTCATGATGGTGATCAGCTTATTGTGGGTCGAGTGGTATTGACATTCAACCTCGGCTGATGTCATCCGTCACATTTCAGGACGTCGAAGCTGCCGCAGAGCGCTTGGCAGGTGTCGCTCATCGCACCCCTGTTCTGACCTCGCGCAGCCTCAATGATCGGGTTGGCGCAGAGGTCTTCCTCAAATGTGAAAACCTGCAACGGATGGGCGCTTTCAAGTTCCGAGGTGCCTACAATACGATCAGCCAACTCAGTGAAGATTACCGTGCTCGCGGTGTGATCACCTATTCGTCGGGCAATCACGCACAGGCAGTGGCCCTCGTGAGCCAGATGCTGGGCATTGATGCACGGATTGTGATGCCAAACAATGCACCACTCACCAAGCGGGCTGCCACCGAGGGTTACGGTGCAAGGGTGATCCCCTACGACCCGGCTGAGGCAGACCGTCGAGAGATCGCGGAGGGGTTGTCCGCTGAATATGGCTACATTGTGATCCCACCCTTTGACCACCCGCAGATTATCGCTGGGCAGGGCACAGCCGCCCTTGAGTTGTTCCAGGATGTGGG
>JAADYZ010000177.1 GCA_010092775.1 Chloroflexota bacterium | reverse complement strand
TGCGAAGCTGGCCTGTTTCGATGGGGTGTATTTTGATCATAACTTTCTACTATGTCCTCTTTTTCATTGTTTAGCTCTCATTATAAGTAATTCCTGTCACGAATTGTCTCTTGCAGGGGGCTGAAGAGGGTCTCACAATTCCTTATACGATGGGTTTGAGTTGAGGGGCAATCCCTTTGCAAGGCGACCTGTCGGGAGTTGCACACTGTTCGCAGCTAGACTACAATCGCTGCAAACACACGAGGGACAACAAGTGGGCGCAAATGCCATCACCATCAAAGGAACGCGCAGTGGCCTGATCGTGACGGTGGATGCTCATCTCGACTGGGCGCAGGCTGAAGCGAAACTCATCGAGACGATTGAAGGACAAGAGCGTTTCTTCAAGGGGGCTCGAGTTGCCCTTCAGTTAGGAGATCGGCCCGTGGATCGAGAGACGATTCGCAAACTGCGAGAAAAGCTGGCATCGCGTGATGTCGACCTGTGGGCACTGCTCGGAACCTCCCCTGAGGCCATTCGCGCTGCCCGCCGTGAAGGGCTTGATACAGACCTCCCTGAGGCAGAGCAGGCCGAAGAGGCAGCCACCTCGGCCCCAGTGAGTGATGGCGAACTCCCCCCAATCGACAACAACGAATATGGCGCGAGTGGCGTACTCGTCAAGACGACCTTGCGCTCTGGCCGGATCATTCGCCATGTGGGGCACGTCGTCGTGATTGGCGACGTCAATCCTGGATCGCAGATTATCGCCGGAGGCGACATCGTGGTATTTGGTCGCCTCCGTGGGACGGTCCATGCTGGGGCGAATGGCGACGAAGACGCCATGGTATGTGCCCTTGACATGCGGCCAACCCAACTTCGTATCGCCAATCACGTTGCCATATCGCCAGAAGACAAGAAGCCGCGCCCTCGCCCGGAGATTGCTTCGGTGCGGGAGGGTCAGATTGTTGCTGAGGAGTGGGGGACCTGAGCCGGGGTGTTGGCTCAGCGAGGCAAGTCGATCAGTGAACGGCCTGCTATAATGCGGGCGCGACCTTGAGATCACACAGCATACAGGAAGGCACAGGCATGGCCGCTCGAGTAGTCACAATTACGTCTGGCAAAGGGGGCGTCGGCAAGACGACCACCACCGCGAACCTGGGGGTTGCCCTGGCGTCTTTGGGCAAGAAGGTTGCCTGTATTGATGCGGATATTGGCTTGCGCAACCTCGACGTTGTGATGGGCTTAGAAAACCGCATCGTCTACGATCTGGTGGATATTGTGGAGGGGCGCGCCAAACTGCGCCAGGCCATGATCAAAGACAAGCGTCTGAAAGAAGACCTGTACTTGATCCCAGCGGCGCAGACCCGAGACAAAACAGCGGTTAGCCCCAGCGATATGATCCGCCTGGCTGAAGAACTCAAGCCCTTGGTGGACTACATCATCATCGACTCACCGGCTGGGATCGAGCGCGGCTTCCGTAACGCGATCGCGCCAGCGGATGATGTGATCATCGTGACGAACCCGGAGGTTAGCTCGGTGCGCGATGCGGACCGGATCATTGGCTTGATCGAAGCGGAGCAAAAAGGTCCCGGCAAGTTGGTTGTCAATCGCGTTAAGCCCGATATGGTCAAGCGCGGCGACATGCTCAGCCCGGAAGACATCATTGATATTCTGGCGATCAAGTTGATTGGCCTGGTTCCAGAGGACGAGACCATCCTGATTTCGAGCAACCAGGGATCGCCGGTGACGATGCGCGAAGAGGAAAGCCCGGCTGCTAAGGCCTTCAAGAATATTGCGAAGCGTATCAATGGGGAAGAGGTGCCCTTCATGACCTTTGACGAGGAAGAGGGCTTCATGCAGCGGCTGTTAGGGATGTTCGGATTAGGTGGTTCGGAAGCCGCCAAGAAGTAAATAGGCCAAAGGGGGACGGACCATGACTAATTTCATTGATCGTTTGTTTGGGCGCAAGAAGCTGCCAAGCAGCCAAACCGCTAAAGAGCGGCTGCAACTGGTACTCGTGCATGATCGCAGCAATTTAACGCCGGAACAGGTCGCCCAGATGAAAGATGAGATTCTGGAAGTGATCGCGAAGTATGTAAATTTCGACCGCGAGAAGGTGGAGATCAACCTGTCGAACGAAGACCGCGACAGCGTGCTGCTGGCTGAAATCCCGATCCAGCCGAACGAGCGGCGCCGTCCGTCCACGACGGCTTAGTTCAGAACGACATCGCCCAGGCCCGCCTCAATGATAATCTCCAGTTGGGCGGCTTGCTCATCGCGATCTTCACTGATCAGGTGGCTGTCATCAAGGAAGACCAGGCGTTCGTTGTTGACCGTCAACGAGGCCAGCGGACCGACCTTCACCCGCACGTCCGCGCCAATCCCCTCTGGAATGGCCAGTTCGATCCGGCCCAATAGGGTCTTGTAGCCCATCTTCACCACGCCCCGCTGCGGGCAAGCCACACTGATATTCCCTAGCAAACTGCGAAAGCGCGCTTTTTCCATCCTGACCCCGCTTAAATCCAGGCTTTGATTGCCCAAGCTGCTCTGCACGCGCAGGTCCCACAAGACGTTGTTGGCCAGTTCGGCTTCCCAATCGGTGGCATTGGTCAGGTTGCCGGTCATCGTGAGGTAAGCGACGCCATCTTTGATCTCGAAGCCAGGCTGGCCGAACGGTCCATATTGCAGTTGGGCGATACGACCCGGTCCGCGTGAACGCATGCTGATGTCGCTGAGACCGGCCTTGACCAGCACATCGCCGCGCACGACGGACCCGCGAATCGAGAAAGGCTTGGGCGCTGGGCCGATGATAATGTCTCCGGCGAGGAGGGCGTTGACGGCCAAAGCGGCCAGCCCCCCACCAAGCACAGCCAGACCGGGTATGCCGGGCACCTGGGCCACGACCAGCGCCGCTCCGCCAACGATGAGCAGCAGTCCAAGCCACCATAATCCCTGTGCGATTCGTCGTGTCACGTGTGTGTCCTTCGGATTAACTGCGGCATTGTGAGCGCAAGCGACTATACATGATTCGCTGGGGTGGGGCAATAGATAGCCCCCAGCGGGCTGACGTCGGGTGAGACTGTGAGAGGTCGAACCGCTTCCTGCGGCTTCGGCTTGCAAGATGGCTCAGCAGCCTATAAGGTCTGCGCATGATCACACTCAAGCAAGCCAAACAAATTACGCGGGTGATCTTCGCGCTAGTCTTTGTTGGGGCAGGGATCGGCCATTTTGTGCTTCCGGATTTGTTCGTGCGGATCGTGCCACCAGCGCTGCCTGCGCCGCTGCTGTTGGTCTACATCAGTGGGGTGGCGGAGATCGTGCTGGGGATCGGATTGTTGATTCCGGGGCTGTCACGCTGGGCAGCCTGGGGGCTGATCGCGCTGTTGATTGCGGTGTATCCGGCCAACCTGTATGTGGCGTTCAACGTGGAGCAGTTCCGCGACTTGATCCCCAATGATGCAGTCAATGTGGGCCGCTTGGCCTTCCAGTTCGTGATGATCGGGATTGCCTTTTGGCTGACACGGGAAGATGAGACCCCAGAGACCGAGAGTGAGCCTGTTTAGATCCTCCGTGTCGAAGGCGGCAGGTCGGTCGCCCGTGCCACCGGATGATCAGGTGGTGAGGTCCGTGAAATGCTGCTGCCAGGCTTCGATCTCGATGTCGAGCAGTTCGACGATGATCTCGGATTCGGGGTAACCCTGGCTGCGCATAATGGCCGAGGGGGAGATGCCAGAGACCTCCCATCCACGACTGCGCAGGATGAAGCGATAAACGTTGGCACTGGGAAGGCTCACTCCCAGGGTGCTGGCGGCAGACTGCAGGCCTTTGAGGAAGTGCTCGATGGCATAAGGCTGTGGCTGGATAAAGGTGCGGTGGCGCTGACGCACATCCAGTAAAAAGTCGATCATGGCCTGGTGTGCATCGTCGCTCATGATGCTAAGCCTCCTGAAGCATCAGGCGGGCGGCGCGTCGTCCAAGTTCAACGGCGTAGTTGGTGCCGCGATCCCAGGGGTAGACCTGGCTCATGTTGGCCAGGTAAAGGCCAGGGAGCGGCGTTTGCAAGGGTGGGATGCGCTGGGACTGATCGACAAAGGGGACCGGCTGCGCGTAGGGCGCTTTGAATACCCACCATTTGCGTACCCAATCAGGCGAAAAATCAGGATTGGCCTGGGTGAGCGAAGGCAGGAACGTCTCGACCAGGGCCTCATCAGGCATGGTGAAATGCTCATGATCCGGCGGGAGGTAGTCGCCGAGATAGATCAGATGATCACCGTTGTAGTGAGCGCGATCGAGGTAGTTGGTATGTTCCACCAGAGCCAAATAGGGGAAGGGATTCTGATCGCGGTCGGGGCTGCGAGCGGGCAGGTTGAGCCAGTAGGTGCCGTCGGTCATCAAAGGGCGGTCGAGGGCCAGCACGACACATAAGGCACCGATGCTGGTCAGAGCCTTGAGCCGCTCGTGATAATCGGCGGGCAGGGCCGGGGTGAGGCGAGACATCAAGCGCGGCGACGTGGTGCTGAGGGCCCGTTCAGCCTGGAATTCGCCTTGATCGTGACGAATCAGGAAGCCGTCGTCATGGGGAGCGATCTCGCTGACGCGGGTGTCGAGATGGATTTGTGCGCCGAGGTCATCCAGGCGAGCAGCGAAGTCATCCAGAAAGGCCTGAAAGCCGCCCTCGTAGGTACCAAGCTGCGGAGTACGTTTGGCCAGGCGTGCCCACAACCAGGCCATATTGACCCGATCATAGTAGCTGCCGAACTTGCCAATCAGCATAGGCCGCCACAGGAGATTGTGAGCACGTCGGCCCACCCAGCGCTCGGACCAGGCGTCGGCGGTGTGTTTCTCCAGCTTGCGCCCCATGCGCTCTGGCATCTTGGAGACGATGAAGCCCAGTGCGCCAAGCCGGATGCGATCAAGCAAGGGGATAGGATCGAGGGCCAGTACTTTGGCGATGCGGCCCAACAGGGCACTGCCGCCGACCGGGCGATCCAGTTGGTAGATTCTGCCCTCGTGCCACAAGCTGGTGATCGGGCTGTGGAAGCTCAGTTTGTGATCAAGGCCCATCTCGCGCAGCAGGCCGATGATGTCATCATCGTTGGAAAACCAGTGATGGTAGAACTTCTCCAGGTGCCAATCCCAGCCCTCGTCTTTAAACCCGGTTGCCAATCCGCCTACGGAAGGTGCGGCCTCAAACAAGGTGACGCTGTGCCCAGCTTTGAGCAGATCGTAGGCAGCGGAGAGGCCGGCGACCCCTGCACCAACAATTGCGATCTTCATGGGCGGCCTGCCACTACTTCGGCTGGGATAGATTCGGCGCTGTCGGTTACGGCCTGGGTCGCCTGACGGAAATCGCGCCAGCGTACACCCTGGCGGAACATGTAGAAGATGCCCAACAAAGTGATCGGCAGCCAGAGCGCGGCGTGCAGTACGACGGTGTAGGCCCCAGCGATGTTCTCTGGGACGCCGAAGGCCTTCAGTATCTCGATGCCGGGTTCGTGGAAGGTGCCGATATAGCCGGGCGAACTGGGCAATGTCGTGGCCAGGTTGACGACAGCGGTCATCAACATCAAGACGAAGAAGCTGACCTCAAAATCGAAGGCGTGCATCACGAACCAGTATTTGCCGGTCTCGGTCAGCCAGATGGCTATCGAGGTGACGAGGACCATCAGCATGTCGGCGGGGCTGCGCAGCGAGGCCAGGCCATCCATGAAGCGGTCGGCGATGCCCAGCAGGGTCTCGCGGGGGTTTTCTAATGGGATGAAAATCGCCGCCAGCCGGGTGTAGAGCTTGCGGGTGAACTC
>JAADYZ010000020.1 GCA_010092775.1 Chloroflexota bacterium | reverse complement strand
CGGAGATGTGTATAAGAGACAGGTGCTGGTGCGTGATGGCTGGGCCGAGTCCGTCGGCTTTGCGCCAGATACGAGCTTCTTCGAGGCCTTCAACGTGCTCGAAGCTGAAGCGCGCGCGGCGAACGCGGGCTGTCATGCGCAGGCGGCCTTCGATAGCCCTGCACCCAATCCCCCGGCTGGTGCCCCGTGTGATTGCAGCGACAACCTCTACAACTGTGGCGATTTTGCCACCCAGCTCACGGCCCAAACCTGCTATGACTTCTGCTTTGCCGACGTGGGCAACGACGTCCATCAATTGGATGGCGAAGACGGTGACGGCTTCGTCTGCGAGACTTTGCCCTGATGCGCAAGACTCCCTAGCCGGGCGTCCCTATTCAGCTCCAGAACAAACTGCGCTCGACTGCGTCACTGCTGCGCTGGAAGACATTCCAACCAGTTCTTTTGTCTCAATGGCACGGGTCTTCAGGGGGATGGTCCGCTCGACTACAGGACGGACTCTCCCGATATGGCGCACTTCAGCTTGGCCCATCGGACGCGCCTGCGAGAGATCAAGTCCCGCATCAATCAGCCTGGTTAATCATGAAGGTGGCCCCACGAGCGAAGTAGTCTACCATCTGGCTGCGAACCGGCTCGGGAATGCCCACCTCGTCTATCGCAGCGACCATATGATTAAACCAAGCGTCGCGTGCTTCCTGATCGATCGGAAAGGGGGCGTGGCGCATGCGCAAGCGGGGATGGCCGCGTTCTACTTGATAGCGGGCCGGTCCGCCCCAGTATTGAGTAAGAAATAAGAACTGATATTCTTTACCTGGTTCTAAATCGTCTGGAAACATCGGGCGCAGCAGCGGATCTGCCTCGACCCGCGCATAGAAGATGTCCACGAGGTGTTGAAAAATAGGGTCGCCACCAAGCTGTTCGTAGACGCTGTTACCTGCCGGATTCAATTCGATCGGTTCAGTCATGGGATTTGGTTCTGCCTCTTTCGCATCGTGACAGACCATACCAGATTTGATGGCGTTCGGCACCTCGTGAGCGGCAGTGGGCGAGACGCCGCTCAACCCAAGCCCTACGGCGCTGTTCATGTCGCTGCTAGGTGCTTGGAGGTGGCTCGGGTTCTTCGATCTGATTGACAAAGATGGGGATTGAACGCTTGGGGTCGTTGTCAATCAGGATAGTGAATTCGTAGACGCCCGGTGCTGGAAAGCGGACATGGTTCAGCTTGAACAGAAAGTTCAGATGCTGCTGGCGCACCCCGGTCTTCGTCGGCACGGTGGCGTTAGAAGCCAGCTTGACAATCTCTTGGGTGGCATCCTGATCGATCAGTTTGATGGCAAAGTGGAACTTACGTCCGTATTCTGCCGGACTGGCGGCGAGCTGGCAGACGACATACATCTCCGGCATCACAGCGGAAACTGGCGTGCGTTGAGCGCACTAAAGATGCCCATCACGTTGAGCTTACCATCATTGGTATGATTGGCGTAGTCAGCCGTGAGAAAAAGTGAAACGTCCATAGTTAGTCGAGTTCGGGTGTAAACAGCCCAAGCTGCCGCCGTGCATAGTATAGCGCTGCGGCTTGATCAGAAAACACGGGAATACCCTCTTCAATCAGTGTTAGCCGCGCAACTTGACCGATCAAACTGAGCAGCCCAAGCTGGTTACCCACAACGACTGGCCGAACGGTTGGCGATGTCGTGGGTCTGATCGGGATGTTATGGAGGTTAGACCAAACATCGGCCAGGTCGAAGTCAACCATCGTCACGTCCCCAATAACGAACAAGTTGTCGCAGCTCTGCTCGCGAGTGTGCTTTATGTGGGCGATCAAACTGGGCAGATCGCAGGCAAAGCTGAATGGGTCACGCAGACATAGCACTAAGATGGGTTCGTCGAGGTGTTGTTGAATGGTGTAGGCCATCTGAGTATCCTAATGGATTGGCCCAACAGTGATGCGAAAGCAGGATGGCCTGTGTCGTTTCACAGTTGTGCGGTTTTGCCGGCGTTTAGGTGTGCCCGACGTGCTGTTGTCGGGAATAGGCCAATGCTCATCGCAAAGGAACGACGGTCCTGATCCAGGGAATCCCTGTATAAGGAGTATAGCGGCTGAGAGGCCACATTTGTAGCGACTATGTGAAAAAAATCACAAAGAGGCGGGTGACTGGCCTTAGATGATGCCGAAAGCGTCTGCACCCACGGTGATGAGGAGCAAAGCAAGCCCACCCAACAGGATTGCATTGAGGACAATACCCAGCACGCTTGGCCAGCGAGGGTTACTGCGCAGCCCATTGACGGCAGCTACCAGACCAAAGATCGGAATGAGGCCGGTGCATAGGAAGGTTAGTAGATTGAAGAAGGAGGCGTCTTCTGTTAGGAATGAGATTGAGCCAGCACCCGCGGCGCAGGTGATGCCTGCCGCAGCCAGCGAGGCGGCCCCAGCCGCCAGAGGTGGCAAGCGCTCCAGCAGAGGTTCACCGCCAGCAGCTTGCTCTTGTTGCTGCATACGTTCGCGCAGGGTGGCCCTGGAGAGCATGGTCTCGCCTGCTTCGGTGGTAGGATCGCTATCTGCCCTACGACTGCGGCGGACCTGGCGGCGCTCCTCGCGCAGGGATTCTTCTTGCTGGATGGCTTCACGCGCTTTGAAAGCCAGATCGATGTCTTGAACGGTTTGGCGGAGGCGCTGCTCGGCTTCCTGTTGGCTGATTTCGCCTTCTTCGATTAGCCAGCCCACTTCCTTGCGTGAGAAATAGGCCTCAGCGGCCTGGCGCACACGCGGATCTGGGTCGGTACGACTGAGACGGCCCAGCCAGTCTAGGGCGATGGAGTCGAAGTCGAACTCTTCCTCGGTATCTAGCGAGATTAGCTCGCCAACGGCGGCCAGCCGGATCGAGGCACGCGGAGACTTGAGCGCATCTTCGAGGTCTTTGGGGAGCTGTGGGCCGGTGCGAGGCGGGTCAGGCAGCACATTCTTGAGGGCGAACAAACCAGACTGATAGCGTGCATCGCCGCGAAAATCGACGTACTGAAGATCGCTCACCTCAAAGGGGATGGGCACGTCGCGGTAGAGGACCGGATAGACCAGGCCCTTCTTGTTTTGGAGCGAGTACAGCAGCTCGCGCCGCACCCAATCGGAAGCGACGCTGTCTGGGCTGAGAATCACCACATAGGCGT
>JAADYZ010000176.1 GCA_010092775.1 Chloroflexota bacterium | reverse complement strand
AGATGTGTATAAGAGACAGATCTGAGAGGGGCCATTCGAGCAATTGATACCGATCACATCAACGGCCTGCTCGGCCAAAAAGGCTGCGACCTGTTCCGGCGTGTCACCAAGCAGTGTGCGGTCATCGCGCGTGAAAGTCAGTTGAGTCACGATTGGCACCTCTGTGGAGGTATCTCGTGCGGCCTGAATCGCTTCGCGCAGCTCATGTAGATCGGAGAAAGTCTCCATCATAAGAAGATCGACTCCGGCTGCGATCAATGCGGTAATTTGCTCGTGGAAGGCTTCATAGGCTTGCTCCGCTCGCACCCGCCCATAGGGGGCCAAACGCACCCCCAGCGGACCGACGGCCCCGGCCACAAAGACCTGTTCCTTGAAAGCACTTTCGATCGCCTGCTGAACCAGTTTAACGCCAGCCGCGTTGAATTCTGCAACTTGATCGCTCAGTCCATGATCAGCCAGCCGGAAACGATTGGCCCCAAAGGTATTGGTCTCAATGATCTCGGCGCCAGCCTGGACATAGGCGCGGTGGACATCGAACACAACGGCTGGCTTCATGACTGTGAAGGAGTCGAAGCAGGCATCAATCGGATTGCCTTGATCGTGGAGCATGGTTCCCATTGCACCATCCGCCAGGATGGCACCTCGCTTAAGCCGTTCGCGGAACGCATCGTATTGGTTCATAGGGTCTCTGCCTCTCTCACGCGCTAAGTGGACCAAACTGTAGCGCCGTTGCGCCACGAAATCAACCAGATCGGTTGCCCGCTTTCTAACGCACTTCAAGTGTCAGGCTTTGGCGCAGGGGGCAGGCCAGCGCTATAGTCTGCGAGATTTTGGGCCACTATTGAGTACGGCACTTCAGGTAGCAGCAGCGTGCCCGACGCGCTGAGGGGCTACCTTTCTGCATCCCTAAGGAGGATCTGTTGAGTAAAGTTAGAGTAGCAATTATTGGTGTGGGAAACTGTGCGTCAGCCTTGGTACAAGGCGTTCAGTACTATCAAAATGCGGCTGAGAATGAAGAGATTCCCGGCCTGATGCACGTCAATCTGGGCGGCTACCACATCGGTGATATTGAGTTCAGCGCTGCCTTTGATATCGATGTTGAAAAGGTTGGCCTCGATCTGTCTGAGGCGATTTGGGCCGGCGAAAACAACACGATTAAGTTCGCTGATGTTCCGCATCTTGACGTGCCGGTCCATCGCGGCATGACCCACGACGGTCTGGGCAAGTACCTCAAGGAGAAGATCACCAAGGCCCCAGGCCCGACCGACAACATCACCCATATTCTAGAGGAAACAAATACTCATGTGGTGGTGAACTTCCTACCGGTGGGCAGTGAACAGGCGACCAAGTGGTATGTCGAGCAAGTCTTGAACGCGGGGTGTGCCTTCGTCAATTGCATTCCGGTCTTCATTGGACGTGAGGACTATTGGCAGAGCCGCTTCAAGGAGAAGGGCCTGCCGATGATCGGTGACGATATCAAAAGCCAGGTCGGGGCTACCATCGTCCATCGCGTGTTGGCACGCCTATTTGAGGATCGCGGCGTCCAGCTAGAGCGCACAAGCCAGCTCAACATTGGTGGGAATATGGATTTCTACAATATGCTGGAGCGGGAACGGCTGGAGAGCAAAAAGGTCAGCAAGACCAACGCCGTTACTTCCCTGGTCAGCCGCGACATGGACCCGAACGACGTCTACATCGGACCAAGCGACTATGTCCCCTGGCTGACCGATCGCAAATGGGCCCACATCCGGCTCGAAGGTCGTTCCTTTGGCGATGTGCCTTTGAACATTGAACTGAAGCTCGAAGTTTGGGACAGTCCGAATTCCGCAGGTGTCGTGATTGATGCAGTGCGCTGCGCCAAGATTGGGCTGGACCGTGGCTTGAGCGGCACACTCGTCGAGCCAAGTGCATACTTCATGAAGTCTCCACCGCAGCAGTTCCCAGATGACGAAGCTCGCGCAATGACCGAAGCCTTTATCGCGGGTGAGAGTGTTACGCTGCCGGACGAGCAATCACAATCGTGATATGATTGACAGCGGGCGGAGAGCACTTGACCCATCCTATCAAACAAAGGTTAGCCAGCTATGACGAATCGTGAAGTTGCCACCGGCCCCATCGAACAACGTGATTGGGATCGGGCGCGGCGAGCGGCTTTTGTTGAAGACATGTTGGGTGTGTTCTCAAATCGCTCGCGTGAGTTACTCTCGTTTGAGGACGTCCGGCAGAGACTACGTCTTCATCAGAAGACCTATAAAGGCGTCCATGAAATCGACCTCTCGCAAATTGCGGGGAGTGTAGGCCGCTACAAAGATTTCACGCGCTCCTTCCTGCCTCGGCGCGAGAATATGCGTGAGCGCTGGAAGCGCGTCAATGCGGTTGGTCAAGAGATCGGCTTTCCACCGATTGAAGTCTACCGGGTGGGCGAGGCTTACTTTGTGTTGGATGGTAATCATCGCGTTTCGGTCGCCCGGCAGATGAAGCTGTCCACGATCGAAGCACACATCTGGGAGTTTGACACCTCCGTTCAGCTAAGCTCACAGGCCGACATGGATGAGGTGCTTCTCAAGGCCGAATACATTGAGTTCTGCGATGAAACCAATATCAACGATTTGTGCCCTGGCCACGAGATTCACTTCACGCTGCCGGGCCAATATCGAGAGATAACCGTGCAAATGGACATCTATCGGCGCATTCTGGAAAAGATTGACCAGGAGCAGAAGACCTTTGATGAAGCAGTCGTAGCCTGGTACGACATGGTCTACACACCCTGCATCCAGGCCATCCGTGAGCAGGGTGTGTTGGACTACTTTCCAGGGAGAACGGAAGCTGATCTGTTTGTGTTTGTTTGGCTGCACAACGAAGAACTGAAGCAGCAAGGTATCGCCAGCTATGCTAAGGCCGCTGAGGAAGTCAAACGCCGTGAGGCCAGTGGGCTGCGTGGCCTTTGGAACTGGCTGACTGGCTGGCTGCGCAGGTCCTGACCTTGCAGCCCACAGTCGTCAACGGATCGACAGCAACCTTTTCGTCCTGGCCCCGTAGAGGTGAGTGGAAGGTAGGGTTTCCACATACAGCTTGGACTTGAAGGAGAATGAACCTTGAGTGGGAACACGCAGTCAAAACCGCCTAGTCGCTTCCTTATCATCGCAGGTGGGCTTACGCTCGCCGCACTAGCTGGCTATTGGATATGGCTCAGGCCCGGCGCACAACCACAACCTATTCTGGCTTACCCACGCGACAGCAGCCAAGAAGAGCAAATAGCCTTTTTGATGCGAGAGCATGTAGGCCAAAGAGGGGTCCAGCCAGTCCACAGCTTCGTTCTCTATGCCGAAAATCAGACTACGGGCTTTAACGCGTTGGCACGGTCGGGCGCGACAACACAGCAGTCGATGCAAGTTTCCGTTATAACGTCGCCAGCATCACCAAGCCAATCGTTGCAACTATCATTCTGCAGTTAATGGAAGAAGGCCGACTCAATCTTGATGATCCGGCCGCAATGATCCTGAACGATATCGACTACGTTCAGTTCGACCAAATCCATATGGCCGACGGCCAATCTTACGCGGATCAAATCACCGTCGACAATCTCTTGCAGCATCGATCAGGGTTAGCCGATTTCTTCCTGGATGCGCCGACTCGCTTTAATCTCAGCGTACTGACTCACCCACAGCGGCAGTTCCCCACTCAGCGTATCATGGAGACCTACTATCGATACAACATGCATGAAGCAGCGCACTTTGCGCCAGGTGAGGGTTACTACTACTCGGATACCAATTACGTTTTGCTGGGTCTCATTATTGAACGGCTAACAGGCCAATCGCTGCCAGAGGCGATTAGAGAACGCATTCTGATCCCAACCAACATGAGCGAAACTCGCTTTGAGTACTATGAAGATCAGCCCATCTCAGCGCCACAGCTCGACAGCTATCTAGGGCCAATCAACATGACGCGCTATATCAATCTGTCCTATGAATGGGGTGGTGGCGGGCTGGTCTCAACCACCCACGATACGGCTGCCTACATCAAGGCGCTGTTTGCAGGTGAGTACTTTGAAAGCGACCAGACGCTCGAACTGATGGTGGACAACAGCGCCAACGCAGCCGAGGGCCGAAGCTATGCTCGTGGTCTATATCACTATGATATTCACGGGCTGACCTTTTATGGTCATGGCGGATTTTACGGCTCCCTGCTGATCCACAACCCCACGCGGGGCGTCACGCTCTCGGCTCATATTGCACAGGCGTCACCACCTTATAGTGCGCAAACCTTGATCGATGCAGTTGTGGAAATCGTCTTGAGTGACTAAAGCATCGATCGAATCAAAAAGGGCCCTACTCGTAGTGAGTAAGACCCTGAGCTTGCTCGGCTAGTTAGCTGATCAGATCGTGCTTCTTGCCGATCTTCTCCAGGATTTCGAGGGCGCTATCTAGTTGATCGCGCGTGTGGGTAGACATGTAGCTGGTACGCAGAAGCGACTTGTTGGGTGGCACTGCTGGCGGCACGACGGCATTGGTAAACAAGCCCTCATCAAAGAGATCACGCCATACCATGCCACACTTGATGTCTTCGCCAATGTAAATTGGGATGATGGGGGTCTCGCTGTCACCCGTATCGAAGCCGAGTTCATCCAGCCCTTGCTGCATGTAGGCCGCATTATCCCAAACTTTCTGGACATGCTCTGGCTCATTCTCCATGATATCCAGCGCCGCTAGCGCTGCTGCGGTGTTGGATGCAGGCAAACTAGCGCTGAAGATAAACGAACGAGCGTGGTGCTGGATAAAGTGCATGATGTCAGCATCACCGGCCAGGAACCCACCGATCGAAGCAAAGGACTTGCTAAAGGTGCCGGTAATCAGGTCAACCTCCGAGGTGAGGTCAAAATGGGCGGCGGTTCCACGACCACCGGCCAGCACACCCATGCTGTGAGCATCGTCAACCATGATGCGAGCATTGTGCCTTTGCGCCACCTCGACGATACCGGACAGTGGGGCAATATCCCCCCCCATGCTATACACGCCATCAACCACGATCAATCGACCACCATCATCAGGCAGGCGACTCAAAACGCGGTCCAGGTCGTCTACATCGGAGTGCTTAAAGCGTTTCAACTCGCCGAAGGACATCAATGCGCCATCGACGACGCAGGCGTGTGCTTCCTTGTCGGCAATGATGAAGTCACCCCGTCCAACCACCGCTGAGATCACGCCAAGATTAGTTTGATAGCCAGTGGTGAAGACCAGGGCCTCTTCTTTGCCCACGAAGGCGGCCAGGCGTTCTTCAAGTTCTCGGTGCAGCCGGAGGGTGCCGTTCATGTAGCGCGAGCCAGTGCAGCTTGTACCAAACTTCTGCACCGCTTCGATTGCGGCCTCGCGCACCTTAGGGTGCGTTGTTAGACCGAGGTAGTTGTTCGAGCCGATCATGATAATCTCACGGCCTTCATACTTGACAATGGTGCCTTCCGAGTCGTCAAATGGGACAAAATAGGGGTAGATCCCAAAAGCCTGAGCTTGTTTGGCACGCGTGAAGCTATGTTGCTTCTCAAATATATCTGTCGTGGTGGGCTGAAGCGTGTCCATCGAACCTTCTCCTTAATATCAATTAATACTAATGCGGAATGTCTCACTGTAATTGGGGCCAGCGCCAAGGTGGACAGCGCTGTAAAAGCCCCGGTTGTGGGTATAAACCCAACAAGTTCATGAAGGTTACATGCTTTTAGACGGATTGACAAGAATAACACAGCGTGAACAGAAACTCAGCCCAACGATGGCTTTCATGCATTCTTGGTGTATCGTGTTGGAGATGTCGTTAGAATAATAGACAAGCTACTAGGGTAGGAAAGGGG
>JAADYZ010000175.1 GCA_010092775.1 Chloroflexota bacterium | reverse complement strand
TTGTCAGCCACATCGGTGACGGCAAAGTGTGCCATAAAGACCTGATCGGCGCCCCATTCGGAACTGCGATCCGCGCGATCTTGTGGTGGCGCGACCGCCCGCCGGAACAAAGTAAATTGATAGCCAAAGTGGCGACCCTCTTCCGTTTGCAGGTTGCCGGTGTAGTACCACCACTCGGTTTGGAAATCAGGGTGGGGGCCGTAGTCAGCGGGAAAGTCCCACTCTTTGGGGCCATCTGCTCGAGCGAAGCCTTCCGTGTTGTTCTCCACAGCGATAAGGTCCGCATCAGCGCTGGTCCCATCAGGAGGTTGCACCAGAAAGGCTGCAACTCCGGCCACAATGAGCGCGGCAAACATGACAAAGAAAAGGGTTGGGAGTCGCTTCATCTAGGTTCCAATAAGCCTCTCGTATTCAATTCGTTCGAAAAAGAGTGTAACGAATTTCACGATGGCAGTTCAAGTCAAAACGGCGCCCAAAACTCTTGGGCGCCGCTTTGTTGATTTATTGTGATTTAACCCAGGTCATTCAGAGGTGGTATGCACGCTGCCGTTGGGCTGCTCGTCGTGCCTCTCTTCTTCCTCGGCACGCTCTTTGAGCTGATCACTCAGCAGCAGACCGAGTAAACCCTCAACCAGACCTCCGCTGCTATTCTCCCCACCGACCACAATATCAGGGATGATGCGCACCTTGCGGTCGCCAACAATTTGCATCATTTGGAGCGCAGTATAACCCTGCTCGCCAAGCGCCTCCACACCAGCCCGGTACGCTTCGGCGCGGGCTTCACCCGTCTCACGGATGGTGGCCGCTTCACCGCTGGCACGCAGCTTCATGGCTTCAGACTCACCGGCTGCCGCTTGCACTTCGGCCTGCGCATGAAGGTCTGCGATGCTCACACCCTGCTCCGCATCGACCATCTCATTCTGAATGTCGGCGAGTGCCGTCTCGCGCACTAACTGCTGGCGTTTCTGCTGCGCCTCCTGCTGCACAATGAAGGTTTTGCGCTGCTCTTCAGCAATCTTCCGGTCGGTCAGGGTGATCATCAGCTCCGGCGGCGGCTCGATCTCGCCGATAAGCGTATCGATCGCCTGCACATCGTAAGCCGTGAGCGCTTTCATCACGTGTGCCGCCGCTTCGGCTTGACGTTCCTGACGGTTGGTCAGGAAGTCGAGCACGGTGTACTCCTGGGCTGCGTTGCGCATATAGTTGCTGACGATAGGCTCCAGGGTGTGGTCGACCAGATTCTGAACCGACCCGACCCGCGAGATGACTTTAGGGGCATCCAGCGCACCAACGTGGATGATCTGCGCCACATCGAGCCGGAAGGTGAAGCCGTCATTGGAGGTCACCAGGATCGAATCCAGGTTGCTGTCGTAGCTGTGCGATTCAGTGCGCTTGGCCCAATTCAACACGATATTGATCGTTGGAACCAACTCAACTTTCATTACGCGGGTGTTGAGTGGATGTTTACCCGGGTAGAGGGGGGCCACCCACACGCCTTTGTGGCCAGGGTTAACAAGGTCGCCGTGTTTGAAGGTCAATCCAGTGACGTCCTCAGACGCCAGACCCACGAATGAAATCACCACGCCGACATGCCCGATCGGGATTTCGGTCATGGGGACCTGCTCGACACGCACAAACCAGGGATTGAGGTTCCACGTACCAGACAACAGTACTTGCTCCTGGAGGCCGCGCCGTCCGCCGTTATCGAGAAATACTTGTGACTTCTGAAAATTGTCGTGGTTGGGGATAACCGGACCGGCGATCTCACCATCTTCGATTGGTTTGCCGTCTAAGGTTGTGACGATCCCCACCATATCACCAGAGACGTTATAGACCAGTAGATCGCGCGGGTCCATGTCGTTCTGGCTGGCGTTTTGCCGGGTGATGACTGAGAATAGGGCGGTATTGATGCGGTAGGTACCGGCGGTCAGGATGGCCAATTGACGCCCTTTTTCGCCCCCGTTCAATAAGAACTTGCGTGCATCTTGGAAGTCGTCGCAATCAACGGAGCCCCCAAGGATGCGTTCAGGTGAGAGTGGATTACCGTCGTTGGCCAGCACCAAACCAATCTCACCTTGAGGGATGACAGTGACCGGCACTTTGTGAATGGTGTACTGCCAGCGCCAATAGCCGAAATACAGACCAGGGGCCAGCGTATCCGCCTGATAGCCTGACTCACCATCCAGCGCCACCAAACGGTTGGGCGGGAGTTTTTTGCTACCGAAGCGCTTGACAACGATCCCAACTTGACGCTCGTTGATAAAGATCAAGCCTAGAATGGTAGGCATCCCGAAGGCAATCGCCGCGACGATGGCGGCTGTAATTGCGAGAAGCAATAAAGGGGGCATGAGAGACTCCTATACCAAAGAGGACTTTAGATTGTGTAGATTGTATACCAGGCAGATCGAAAAACCCCCTCCAATCGGTGGGGGTTCCTGTGGCGTCAGGTTGAAATGAGCTAAAGATGCTAGCGATCAATACCATAGGGTGCATCTCGCATTGGGGCGACGAACTGAGGTATATCACTGTGGCGGAGCATCTGACGGACAGCGTGCGCTTCACCGATATGGAACCAATAGTGGTAGGTATTCCGCAGTAGATCGGTGCCGATGTTGCGTGAAGAAGGCTTGCTGCCGACAGTGAGCGTTTGCAGCATGTCGTCTTCGGTTAGCTTGTCCAGATAGACGTCGGCGCTGGCCGTGACGGTCGACCAAACATCCCACATCTCTGCTAACGGAGGGGTACTGGCGGGGCTGCCCGAGCCAACCTGCGAAGCCAAATCAGGATAGAGGGTTTTACCTTGGGCCGCTTGCACCCACATGCGATGTTCATGGTTAGCCAGATGACCGACCATCCAACTGATGCTGTTCATCTCATCAATACGCTTGAGGGCGTCCTCGTCTGAGACGCCCTCCAAACAGCGCTGGAATTCGCGCCGCGTGAATTTGAACTGTTGAACGAGAGTGTGTGGCACGTCGACGACTCCTACGGTCATTCGAAGCGGATGGCATCGGCGGTGGTCATCTGGCTGATGCGGCGGGCCGGATAGATGCCCGCCAGCAGCGCGGCTGTCACGGCGACTAGAAGCGCAGCCACAAAAGGCCAGGCATCAAACTGAAGCTGCAAGGTCCAGCCAAATGAACGCCGATTGATAATATAGATCAAGATGAGCGAGAGAGCGAACCCGGTTGGCATAGCCAGCAACCCGGCCACCGCGCCCATCAAGCCAGTTTCGATCATCACAAGGCCCCACATCTGGCGGACGGTCAAGCCGATGGCACGCAGGATGCCCAGCTCGCGCTGTTTCTCCAATTGGAGAGAGAGCAAAGCACTCAGAACGCCGACAAAAGCAATGATCGTTACCAGAACCTGCAAAGCCCCGGTGATGGCAAAGGTGCGATCGAACACCACCAGAACCTCCTGGCGCAAGCTCTCATTCGATTGGATTAAAAGACCCTGCACGCCCGCCAACTGATCTTGCATCGTTTGGGCGAGTATATCTGGGTCTGTGCCTTCTTCAAGATAGAGCGCCAAGCCTGTCACCTGATGGTCATTCCATAGGCTCTGATAGACGTCCATATCCATCAGGACCGTCCCGGCAACGCGCCCATAGTCGTAGTAGATGCCCACCACATCGAAGCTGCGCTCGCCTTGGTCGGTGAAGAAGGTCACTTCTCCGCCGCCGCGCATTAGATTATTCGCGCGAGCAAAGGGTTCCGAGACAATGACGGCGCCCTCCCTAAGTCGATCGTCAATCTCAGCTACCGGGATTTCAGTGCTGTAGTAAAGACGCTCCTCACCAGAAATCTCGGATTGGCTTACTGCTGCCACGTTGACCATGCCATCCGGCGAGTCGACCATCACGCTGCGGATCATCTGGAAATCCTGGACACCGGGCCACGCCTGTAGTTCGCCCACTGCTTCGGGGTCAACCGTCGAGGTAGATTGGGTCTGGGTACCACTTGGCACCGTGACGTAGATATCACCCCGCAAGGTTTGTTCCAGCCACACGACTACTGTGTTGCGGAAGCTGCTGACCATCAGGCTAATGCCAATGGTCACGGAGACGGCCACCATAAGAGCGGCAACAGCAATGGAGGTACGGCTCAACGAGTTGACGACATCGCGGGGGGCCATGCGTCCCAGGACGCCAAACAGGCGACTGGTCACGACGGGCGCAAGGCGCATCATGATTGACATCACCATCGGTGTGAGCATGGCGGCACCGACCACTACCAGGAAGGTGGCGGTAAAGCTGATCACTAAGTCTCGGGTGGGGATCAGCAGCAAAAGAAAGCCAGTGATTTGCACGATGACGCCGAGAATGGTGGTCAAGTTGACCGCCTGGACGGCTTTACTCTCCAAGCCGGAGCGCGAGAGTGCGGCCCGCGGGGGCACCGAGGCGGCTTCCCAGGCAGGCGGTGCCGCCGTCAGTACAGTGGCCACAATGCCGATCGCTGCCCCCTTAGCCAGACTCACTGCCGGTATGGCCACACCACGCACGGTCACCACGAAGAACAGATCGTTGATTGTTTGGGTGACAGCGCGAACGGCCCCTTGGCCAAGCAAAATGCCCAGGGCAATCCCTAGAACCGACCCGATCACGCCAACAACCAGCGCCTCGCTAATCACTAAGAGGAAAACCTCGCGTCGCGTCACGCCAAGGCAGCGCAGCGTACCGAACAAGGGGCGGCGCTGCACCACGGAGAAGGTCATTGTGTTGTAGATCAGGAACCTGTCTCTTATACACATCT
>JAADYZ010000174.1 GCA_010092775.1 Chloroflexota bacterium | reverse complement strand
GGCTATGCGCCGACCACCACCTATTCGGTGCACTGGCTGGCCGATCCGGGCTTTCACGACGCCGTCGCCCGCTATCTGGAGGATGAGCGCGAGGCCGTCGCCGCGGAGAGCCAGGCCCTGTTGGACTATACCCCGTTCAAGAAGGGCCATTAGTCTCGCGCTGAAGCCCTGGGTCACATCCTCATGACACGGCGTGTCGGTTCTGAGCCTGAGGCGCACAGACTGGCTTGTCCGCCCATGGGCATGTACAAACCCCGTGGCTCTCACAGTCAAGGTCATCACCGGTTATGGTCAATGCGCTCTTCTTCACGCTGCTGACGCTGATCTGGGGCACCACCTGGTATGCAATTGAATTTCAGCTGGGCGTGGTGCCGCAGGCCTGGTCGGTTAGTTACCGCTTCAGCCTGGCCGCGCTGATCCTGTTCGTGCTGGCGGTGGCACTGCGCCAGCCGCTGCGCTATCCGGCCCTGCATCACCGCCTGTTCGCGGCGACCGGGGCAGCGATATTCTGTTTCAACTATCTGCTGGTTTATTACGGCACGGCCTATCTCACCTCCGGGCTGGTCGCCGTCGCCTTTTCAGCGCTCTCCCTGTTCAATCTGATGAATGGGCGGCTTTTGTTGAAGCAACCCTTGGCACCGGCGATGTTGCTGGGCGCCGTGTGCGGCACGGCCGGTCTGGTGCTGGTGTTCTGGCCGGAGGTGCGCCAGCTGTCGCTGGCGGATGACGGCCTGCTGGGACTGCTGCTGGTCATCGGGGCGGCCTTCACCGCGTCATTGGGCAGCACCTTCCTGGCGTCAGAGCGGGCGCGGCGGGTTCCAAAACTGCCGCTCAACGCTTGGTCGATGGCTTATGGCGGGCTGATCATGGCCGGGGTGGCCCTGATCAGCCAAGGCGCCCCGGTGCTTGACACGCGGCCGAGTTATGTCTGGTCCTTGGCTTATCTGGTGCTGTGGGGCACGGTGCTGTCATTCACCTTATTGCTCATGCTGATCGACCGCATCGGGCTGGGGCCCTCCGGCTATGTCGCGGTCATGACGCCGTTGGTGGCGTTGATCATTTCCACCGTGTTCGAGGGCTATGAATGGACACCCCTGGCCATCCTCGGCATCGCCCTCGTCCTATGCGGAAATATCCTCATCCGCCTGCGCCGAGGATCAAAAGTCCAACTGATCAAGCGATCGGTTTGATCGCGAACCGGCCAGCGGTCGCCTCGATCAGATCGGGGCAAACTCGCGGTCGGGAAGGACATGTTGGCTCGCATTCTCCAAACACATATCTCGATAGGATGCGGAGTCCCTTATTTCCGTTAGGCATGCCTGATAATGATTTGGCCTGTAAATGAAATCAGGACTTGGCTTAATTAAAAACTCCGCCATCATATCAATGAGCTTCAATTCAGGCAAAACACGCTCAATCCACACGAACTGGCCCATTTCGTTGACCTCCAGGAAGACATACTCTCCGCTAGGAGTTACGATGAAGTCGAAGCAACCAAATATAATGCCCAATTTTCTCATAAGAGAGATAGATTTTTCGTAGACAGAGGTTGGGAGATTCATTGCCTGCATCTTTAACTCTTTAAAGTCCACGGTCCGCCAGTCCATAATTGTCCGCTCGTCTGCCTGCGAGTCTAAGGCCACAGCCACACAGGTCCGACCCATGAAGGTTGCGCGGACCTCATATGCTTTGTCGACCCGTTCCTGAAAGATCCCCGGCGATAGGCGCATGATCGCCTCAGGCAGCAGGTCGGCGCACGTAACAGATCGCGTCGTCAGTCGCGAGACAATTTGGTCGTTCTGCTCGCTCCAAAACGCATGGCGGAACGGTTTATAGATCGCCCCCTTGACTCGTTCATGCTTCGAGACAAATGCGCGAATACTGTCAAGGTCATTGGACAGGCAGCTATCGGGGATACATAATCCCACTTCTCTGGCCACTTGAAGTTGCAGCAGCTTTCGTGATGCTCGAATCGACGCTTCTAGCCCGTTTATCCAGACACTCTCCTTAGCCATCACCTCCCACAAGGACCTAATAAGGGAAACACTCTCACCAAGCGCAAAGCGGAAATCGTTGGGATGAACCTGACCATCCTCTTCGCCTGACTTTAACGTTGGTAATTCCCGCCGCCGATTCCAGATTGTGTCAAAGCCACCGCTCAGATGAAAATTGCTGCCCCTCACCCGCCAGGCCGCCTCTGTGTCATTGGAAATCGTCGTTGTAACACGGGCGCGCGTGGGAAAATCTGCACCGAAGAGACGGTAAACCTGATGCCCCTTTTGTTGAAGCGCAGCTGATACGTAAATCGCATGATTATCCATTGTATTGGTAAAGATAAGAATAGACATGTCTGATCGAAAAAGCCATTAACGTGAAAAGTCGATCATGCAGCGGCACCAAGCCCGGTTACCGCTGCACACGCTATTTTCCTAGAGCACGATGCCGCAGAGTATGACCCGATCGGACCAGATGCCCGATGCGATCCGAATTGATCAAAGACATGCTCTCTAACCCGCGCTCAGGATTGAAACAGTTCTTAATCAGAGAACCAGAGCGCGTCTCCGACCCAGGTGCTGGTCGACATCTCGCAGTCGTCCGCGTTCATCGTTAGGGTTGGATCGCACTCATCGCCCCCCGATACGTGGCGAATTTCTTCCTCGGAAAGCCGCTCGGCCATTGTGCGGCCGAAGACCCGGTGTTGTTGAGCCATCTCGCTTTTCTCCTGATAAAGTGTTTGCGTTTAAGAACGCAGCTAGAGGCTACGTGTCTTTCATTCTTTGCGCAATCTAGAAAATTCTACGATTCGACACACTATAATGTAGTCGACACGACGAGGGTGTCGGTTGGACTTGGATTGGGCGGGACGTCAGGCCGCGGCGGCCGGATGGCGTCAGCCGGCCTTCACCTTTTGCCACACCTCGTCCAAGGCCTCGCGCAGGCGGGTGGTGCAGAAATCGATTTCGCCGACGCTGATCGACAAAGGCGGGCACAGCACCAGGGCGTTACCGACCGCGCGGATGATAATGCCCTTCAACAAAACCGCTTGCATCACCTGGTTGCACACGCCCTGTTCCAGCGGAAACTGCCGGCGGCTGGCCTTATCGGCTGCCAGTTCAATGCCGGCCAGAAGACCATGGCCACGCACTTCGCCGACCAGCGGATGGTCGCTCAAGCTAGCCATCCTATCTTGGAAATGCTGCCCCAGCTTGCCGCCGGCGCGCGTGACCATCTCCTGGGTGTGCAAGATCTCGATATTCTTGATCGCTGCGGCACAGGCCACTGGATGGCCGGACGTGGTGTAGCCGTGTTGCAGGGCGCCGCCCTCATTGACCACCTCCATCACCCGGTCCGACACCATGGCCGCGGCCAGCGGCTGGTAGGCCGATGTCAAGCCCTTCGCCAGCGTCACGAAATCCGCCTTCATGCCGAGGGCGTCATGCAGGATCCAGCGGCCGCAGCGGCCAAACCCGGTGACCACCTCGTCGACTGCAAGCAAGACATCATGCTCTTGGACGATCCGCTGGACTTCCGGCCAATAGCTGCCCGGGGCGATGACAGCACCCGCGGTTACCTGGATCGGCTCCAGGAACAGCGCGCCGACCCGGTCCGCCCCGACTTGCAGGATCTTCTCTTCAATGGCCAGGGCGGCCCGCTTGCCATAGGCATCCGGATCCAGATCGCCGCCATTGCGGTACCACCACGGCGCCGGAACGTGATGAATGCCGGCCAGCGGCAGGCCAAAGGCCTGATGCATATGCGCCAGGCCGTTCATCGAGGCGGTGTACAGCGTCGAGCCGTGATAGGAGAAATCACGGGTGATGATGTCGGTCTTATCGGGTCTACCGCGCCGACGCCAATACGCCCGCACCAATTTGACGATGGTCTCATTCGCCTCGGAGCCCGAATTGGCGAAGAAGGCCTTGTTCAGATGGTCCGGGGTCAGGCGCGCCAATGTTTGCGCCAGCGCCGCTGCGTAGGGATTGGAGGCCTGCTGGAACGTGTGATAAAAGCTGAGCTCGCGCACCGCCTCGGCGATCGCATCGGCCATCGCGGCCTGGCCGTAGCCGATATTCACGCATCCCAGGCCGGCGACCATGTCCAGCAGCTGGATGCCCTGTTCGACATAAAGCCGCGTGCCCTGCGCCTTGACCACCATGAGCGGGCCATACTGCTTCAGC